>NZ_JADAIN010000037.1:0-281899 GCF_015676285.1 Acinetobacter sp. Res13-Abat-PEC15-P4-01
GCTTTGATACTGGCGATTTGTCCTTGATCATTGTTCAATCCCTGACTTTGAATCGTCACCGCATCATTGGCAACGATCTGGCCTGCTTGATTATTGATCCGTTGTAGACTATGTAACTCAAGTTTGTTTTGAACATTAATTTGCCCCTGAGCATAATTATCAACAACGCTGGCTTGTATGCTTGCATTATTTCCTGCATAAATTTTACCAGAATGACTATTGTCAAGTTGCCCCAAAACCTTGAG
Organism: Acinetobacter sp. Res13-Abat-PEC15-P4-01; assembly: GCF_015676285.1. Classification (NCBI taxonomy): domain Bacteria; kingdom Pseudomonadati; phylum Pseudomonadota; class Gammaproteobacteria; order Moraxellales; family Moraxellaceae; genus Acinetobacter; species Acinetobacter sp. Res13-Abat-PEC15-P4-01. The sequence goes on from NZ_JADAIN010000037.1 coordinate 246, forward strand.
ATATAAATCTTCACCTTGAGCTGAACTCAAGGTTCCTCCTTGGTTCTTTAATATGCCTGCATCAACATTTAATCCTGTGTAACTCTGAATAAAGCCCATCTGATTATTCAGTTCTTGCTGAATTACCAAACTCAAAGGATTTAGTTTCCCACGCTGTATAAGTTGTCCTTGCTGATGATTAAATTGATTAGCCTTCAGTATAATTTGTTCAGCTGAAGTGACCCCCTGACTTAAATCAAGTGCTCTTGCATTTAATTGTAATTGTCCATTACTGAGTATTTTTCCTTGATTACCCTGCAATTGATCAACATCAATATTAACCTGACCTAACCCAGCATGAATGAGTTGACCTGCCGTATTATTTAATACTGTTGTATTGAGATTGATCTGTGCTGCATTACTACGAATCTCTCCAGACTGGTTATTTAAAATATGACTAAAATTCAAATCCAACTGATCAGTGCCAGTATGCAATATATGGCCTTCGCTATTATCTAGACTATTGGCATTTAATTTAATATCTTTTGCACTTAAAGTACCTTGCTGATTATTAATAATATCATGACTATTCAGTGATAATTGTTCTGCAATCACCTGAGCTGAATGAGTTGAGATATTCCCCATCTGACTATTTAGCTCAATATTTTTAGACTGAAGTTGTCCTTGACTCGCATCAAGCTCATTTTGGCTTTGTACGTTAAGCGTTTGACCTGTGAAGCTCTTTCCATGCAATGCGACCTGATCAGCGATGATATTTAGATCACCCAATGTTCCAAGTTTACCTTGCCGATCTAAACCTGCTACGATCAAACCAGAATTTTCATGTTGCACGCTTTTACTGTTAATTTTAATATTTTGTCCAGCGCTTAAAGTTCCTGCATTTTGTAAAAGCTGACCTGTAATTTTCAAATTTTGATCGGCATAAATATTTCCACTATTATTTAATTGAGTATGTGTGAATTGAATGTTTTGGGCTTGAATCTCACCTTTATAATTATCAAATTGCTCTACAACACTTTTTAAATTTTGTTTAGCAACTATAGATCCTTCTGTGTTTTCGACTGAGCTATGCTTTTGCTCAATGTCTTCAGCTAGAATTTGACCAAGGCTATTATTTAGCTTTTGACTATTTAAATTCAATTGATCTCTAGCTTGAATAATACCTGAAGTGTTATCTAGTTTTTTCTCAACATCTAAAACAATGTTTGCTCGTTCAGAATACAACAAACCTGATTGATTATGGACTTCCCCTGCTTGAATATTTAACCGTTGCCCACTTGCGATTTTTCCTTCACGATTACTGAGCTGAGCGGCTGTTTGCAGATCAAGTCGCTCAACTGTTTGAATAATCCCTTTATCATTATTGGCAATTTTAGACTGAATATTCAGGTTCTGATTGACTGTGATTTGTCCCGATTGGTTATTAAAAGTGCTAGCAAATATATCCGCCTGTTGCACGGTTAATTGACCTTGATCATTATTAAAATTTTCACCCTGAACTTTAATGTGTCCAAGATTAATCTTTCCATCTCGATTTTCTAAAATATTATTGGTAGTAAGATCTGCTACACCATATGCAACAATCCCACCATTGTCATTATTTAACTGCTCTGTAACGTGAATATAACCTGTGTCATAGTTTTTCGGAATTTTAGCAATTGACCCGTCATTTGCACTTTCAACACTGCCACCATCTTTTGCAGAGTTATTTGGTTTGATTTGAGTTGAACCAGTGTCTTCAGTATTTCCATTGTTATTATTTCCAGCCCCCCCTGGTGTTTCTGATTTCTTTACAAGACCAATTCTACCCGCAGTATTACTGATTGACGCACTAACGAGCTCAAGTGATTGTGTTCCTGTTTGTTCAATTGAACCACTATTTTTTAAGTTTTTAGCATCAAGTACAATACGTGCAGCATTTAATGTTCCAGTATTCGTTAAAACTTCCTGCTGATCTATAGATAATTCATCAGCACTACTGATTAAACCAAGATTATTTAGATTTTTACTTTTTAGTCTGACTTGTGAAGTTGCACTACTGATATTGCCACTATTCTTAACATCTTGTGCTTGAACAATAATTTGATCTTTATTGGCAATCATATTGCCCGTATTGGTCAGATCACCATTGGCATTTAAACTTAGTTGTCCTGTCGTTGCATTGATTGAGCCTGCATTACGCACACCTAAACCATTTTCATTTCCCACCAAATAGATTTTTCCAGCATACATGCCACCCAATTGCCCCACATCAAGGGCAAAATTTGGCTGAGATGTTGTATTCGTTCCGTTTGCTGCTTTGGCAATTTGTGGTACAGCTGGGTCTTGAATACTGATGTCGTTTTGACCCAATACTGTTTTGAGCTCATTGGCATATAAGCCTGCATTGACATTTAAAGCACGTGTATAGATATCCGTATAAGGCGTTAAACTTCCATTTAAACCTTTACCTTCAATGGTGACTTGACCTTCACGCACTCGAAACGAATCAAGATAACCTTGATGCATCACTGCTTGACCCGTCGTTAAAGTAAAACGGTCTGCATTAATCACACCACAGCCATCACAGACCAAACCTGACGGATTGGCAATCACCACTTGAGCTTGTTTACCTGCAACTTCCAAATAGCCTTTGAGTTGACTTGGATTACTACTGTTCACTTCATTCAAAATAACTTTGGCTTCGCCTTTGGCCAACCAAGGGTTACCTTGCACCCAACCACCCAATTGGGTTTGGGTATTGTTTCGTGCATTATTCAGAATCGCACCTTCTTGCCCAACATCAAATTGGGTATAAGTATTGCGTGATACACCGCCTGCACTTGGGGTTTGAATATTGACTTGTGTTAAGCCATTACTGGTATTGAGTATGGTCGCTTGTTGTGAATTGGGGGCGGATTTATCTGCAACAATATGGCTTTCAGCGATCGTCGCCATCGGCAAGGTATATATTGCTGCGCCTAATAAACTCACCACTGCAAAATTGACTGGATTTAGCTTTTTATAGGTGATCGAGGATGTTGCAAAATCCTGTATTTCAACCTCACTCTCAGCATGTGTTTGCCCTGCTGCTTTAGTTCGGCTTTTTACAATCTCAGCAACTGCAATAAACATGCCGCGTGCTTGGCTATAAATAACGCGATAACGATTCTTATTCATAATGTCTTACCTAAATATTTTAATGTTTTTTTAATATCAATTGATGGATATGGGTTTTGGTGTGTTGGATCAATACATCCAGTTCAGGCTAAAACCTGTTGTCACATTGTCTGTTCTATAGTGGTCTGGTTTTTTTAATGGTGTGCCAACAAAAACGTCATAACTGACGGATTTTAAAATTTGACCACGCAATCCAAAGGCAGCACCCATTAAGCTGGTTCCCAACAATGGATTAGGTTCATACGCTGTTTTTCCACCGACCTCACCATAATCAATGCCGGTGTACCATTGCATGGGTAGCCTAAATATCGAGCCACTGATTTCATTGCGGACCAAAAAGCCATTGTCTGCCAATAAAGTCTGCTCACCATCAAAACCTCTTACGGTATAACGGTTCCCTATCGAAAAACGGTCTTGAGGTGTCAATGGTTTTTGACTATGTTGGGTTCGCCATTCGGCAAGATATTGTAGTGATTGATTGCCCACTTTAAATGGAACTTGAAGACTGGCATTGGCTTGTAAAATCCCAACATGGGTATAAGCTTCACCAAACTCCTCTTCTGGCGCACGCATTGCATTAAATGCACCTGTACCACGCTTATAGGTTAAATTTCCATTTAAGGTCGCATGGGCTAAATATTCGGTATGGTCCAGACTGGCTTTCCAGCCAGCCGTTTTTCTGCGCTGAACTTCTATTTCCACATCATTGATGAAGTTTTGCGATTCCCTATACCATCCACCGACACTGGCCGTAGTTTTGCGTCTTGCATCACGATAAAGGACTCGCGATAAATCTGCGCCAATCAGCTTACTTTTCCCGCTATAGCTATAACTTTCACTGGCGCCTGCAACCGTCTGATTATAATCAGATTGGCTATAGCTGGTACTGAGCATCCAGTATCGAAACGGAATGCTGTAACTTAAATAATAACCATCTGTGCCACGTTTACCCGAATCACCACCACCAAGATCATGGTTATAACTGCCATAAAATAAGTCATTTGCTGTAAACAGGTGGTCTAAAGACAAAGTTGCTGTGCCTTGATATTTTCCTGTTGAATCTGAACCTGCATCATCAACCCCCAAATGAATGCGGTAAGGCTTGGATTGTTGCCAAGCGAGTTCAAGATCACTGTACCCAGGTTCATTACGTTGCTCTGAAGGTTTAATCTTAAAATCCGCTTCAACAGTCGGTACGCGTTTAAAGTTTTCTAAACCTTGCTCAATATTTCGAATATTTAAAATATCCCCAGTTCGAACAGGCAAAGCATTAAATTTGTGCGCGCGTTTAGACGTCCCTTGAGTAAATTGTACTTGGTCAATCTTGCCTGCGATGACTTGGAGTTTAATTTCACCAGAAGCGATGTTCTGTTGAGGCAAAAGCATGCGTGTAGTGACATAGCCATGACTAATGATGCTGTTTTGGATTAGATCTAAGGCTTGGTTTAATCCCTGTACTCCAATACAGCGTCCAATTAAATTATGTTGACCTTGGGTCACAGGACGCATCGCAAAAGTAAATTTACGAGCATCATCACCAATCAATACAAACTTTTTGATGTCAAAACACACATCTTCACTGTGTGATTTTAGAAATTGAAGTTGTGGTTTTGTTTTTAATTGCTGTTCTAAACCCGTTTGTACTACAACTTCGGGCTGTAATTGTTTTTGTAATGCTTCGTCACGTTGTTGTTGACGTTGTACAACATCTGCTGTCGACTCTGGACGTATTTGTGGATCTGCTGCATTTGTTACTGTACCCAAAAGCGTTAGAAAAACAGTGAAAGAAATCTTATTAAAAGTAAAGTTCTGCATGTCAATAATAATTATGATGTGATTCACGTTTTATTATGTTTAAATGTTTACACTTTGTAAATAGGACAAGCAGTATAGTCTTTAAAAATTCTAAACAATGTTTTGAATTATACAATAATCAATACTTTATAGTCATAAAAATACCAATACCTTAAAAAAATACAAGCTTGTAAACATTGATACTTCTCTCAAAAAAAGTAATAGCTTAAACAAATATCGCACTCTTGATTTTGAAAATTAAAAAAAGAGGAATTAAAATTAGCCCTATTTTTTAGTTTAACGACCATCTTACATTTAAGAGCTACAGTTTTTTTAAAGTTAATTCTTTGAACTCCATTCTCACTAAAATTATAAAAACAATGATGGTGTAAACTAATCCAACACTTGTCCAATCGTATAATCAGCTTGAGCAATAGGGGTTAACTTATCATCAACTTGAAAATACTGAATTGCATATTCACCAGGCTTCCAACCATCTGGTGGAGCATAACTTACCCAGTTCTGATCACTTTGAGGATTTACAGGCTGAGGCGTAAACAGTAATACCTCACCATTATCTTTATTCACCCATTTCACAAAGACTTGATCACTTTTCGATAATTTCCCCAAGGTATCGTAATGAGCAACGATTTGTTGATTCTTATAAATTTGTGACATGTTCTCAGACTGTAAGTTGTTACTTAGATTTCTAGATAAAACAAGTTTACCTTGCATATCCTCTTTAGAAGCAATAGCTTCACTTGATAGTTCTTCTAATAGTCTTCCTGAAAACTTTTTTTTATTTTGAATAGAACTAAAGTCATTCAAAGGAAATGCCTTAATCAGATAATTTTCAACTTCTTGCTCTGGCATTTGATTGAGTATCATTTTAATTTTTTCGATTGTTGCTTGAGATAAAACATGTCCATTTGATTGTGAAATCAACGCATTAAATTGATCATCATGGCTTTTTGGAATCGGTTTATTTATATTTTCACTTAGTATTTTGGAATCAATTTCGTTGTATGAATGAGACGGATTATTGAATCCGTCATCAGTATTCATCAAAGCGATTCCATAGCCTGTACCAAAACAGCACAAGCCGATGAGAATTTCTTTTAGATACATATTATTAAACGCACTTATAGCTTACGTTATTAATTGAAATATTAGAACCAGAAAAAATATTGCCTTTATCAATAACATACTGTTTAGTAAAGCCTGTACCAGTTAGAGATTTAAAACTCGTTGTAGATGTACAAACAGCTGTTTTTGTATCAGATGAAGTTTTTACTAAACATCCATTTGTTGTAATTAAATAAGTTTTACCGCTATCTGATGTTGAACAACTCTCAGTGATTGCTTGTGTTCCTGCCCCTGAATTACCAGAATTACCCGAAGAACTGACATTATCTCCACTTCCACCTCCTCCACAGGCGACTAATAAGCCACTGATTAAACAAAGTGAAAATATACTTGTAATTGATTTTTTCATTTTAAAATCCATGTAATAAATTTATGATTTCTTAAGAAGAACAAATACTGTAAATACAATATTTAATTATGTATAGCATATTTCTCTATAAATCCAAACAATATTAAGTTGCAAAAAAATCAAATGTATTAATGATTTAATGTAATGAAAAATTACTTGCGTAATAATGATTAATTCATACCGTAGACTTATTTATAAATCGTTTTTCATCCAGCTCAAAATTATAAATTTCACCAATCAAATTAAAACTCAAGCCAAGTCGTTTTCCTTGATTTCGATAATACTATGCAAGCATTTTTAAAATTTTCAATATACCAAATACATACTCAACCCCTATTCTTTTTTTATTAATTTCTCAATTATATATATTATCAGGAGGAAACATAAGCAAAAAACATGGGCTTTTTTTATTTATGAAATAGTTTTACTATAAATATTAATTACACCAAATACAAAAAGGGCAATAAGAGATAAATTATTCGATTCGATTTCTACTAAAATATTACCAAGGGCTAGTAATTTAAAAAGAATTCTTATTTCCATGAATATTTATAGACAAAAATATAAGATTTAAAAAGTATATGTATGAATTTTACCTCAAATTATAAGCTTTTTTGATTCTCAACTTAAGCGTTATCAAAGATAAGGTAAAACATCTCTTTCATGTTTTTAATGATTAAACAAAGACAGTTGCGAGTTTTTGAAATACCCAGAGCATAAATCGTCAATTTAAAGGATTTTTACTATCTTGATTTAGGATAGGCTTCCCCCTCGACCAAAAATTTGTGGACATTACAGTCTTAAGAATCATAAAAAAGGTTGCAACCTTATAGATTAAATAACCTGACTTTAATCAGTTTCTTTTGAATAATAATATTGTTAACAACAATGATTCTCACTTATAATTCCTCAAATTTATAAGCAATCTCTAGGCGAGAAAAATGGGAAATAAGACAAAAAATCATACACTTTTTAAAAGAAAGTCTGAAATCAGAAGTATCATTCCTCTTCTTTCATTCAGTGGGGTCATCTTTCTTTCAAACTCAGTATTTGCAGCTTCAACTTCCGAATCCATAGAAACTGAAAAGAAACCTGGCGTACTCCCTACAATTACGATAAATGCTTCACGTGCAGATGAACTCTCCACATCTGCCAAGCAGGTCACCAAACTCGATGAAAAACAAATTGAAAGCTTAAGAAATGGTTCATCTGGAAATATTGCAACTGTTTTATCTAAGGCAGTACCTGGTTTATCAGACTCAAGTCGCACCATGACAGATTATGGTCAAACTTTACGTGGTCGTAATGCCCTCATCTTGGTAGATGGTGTTCCCATGAACCTTACACGGGATACGGCAAGAGGACTATCGGCAATAGACCCTGAAAGTATTGCCAACATTGAAGTCATTCGAGGCAGTAATGCAATTTATGGTAGTGGTGCTGCCGGTGGTATTATCTCGATCACAACCAAAGCCGCGGGCGGTGAACCTACCGCAAAAACAGTTATTGGACTACAAACATCTTTAACAAATTTGCGTTCTGATGCTTTAGGTGGCGATATTCACCAATATTTCACAGGTAGTTTTAATCAATTTGATTATGCATTCGACTTTGGTTATCAGCGTATTGGTAGTCCCTACGATGCAAGTGGCAATCGTGTTGCCCCTGAACCTGCTCAAGGAGATTTATTTGATGCCAATACCTATAGCATAGGAGGAAAAATTGGTTATCACATTGATGATAATCAATATATACAACTTGCAGCAAATTATTACAACGCTGAACAAGATTCGGATTATGCATCTGATCCAAGCACCAAAAAATTTCCAGCTGGCACTGTGCCCGCCAAAGCAATTACCGGGCTAAAACTAAAAAATCAAAATAAAAATGAGAACCAAATCTATAATTTAACTTATAACCATAAAGACCTGTTTGGTCAAAAAGTTGATGCACAAATTTATTATCGTGACTTCTTTACACGTTTTTCACCATTCGATGCCCGTTCAAATGCAAATCGTGGCAAGCAGGTCGATCAGATTTATCAAGAAAATAATGTGCTAGGGAACCGTCTCACCGTTACCACCCCACTTGATTTTTTAGGTGATACATCACTTGTTTGGGGCGGAGACTTCAGCCGAGAAAAAAGTGAAATGCCTTTAGATATTTTTGATCCTCAAATTTATGATCAATCTGGTGGCTTAACCTTTGTAAAAATTGGAAAACTCATTTATTTGCCAGAGTTAACCACCCAAAGCATAGGCGGTTTTTTACAACTGAAACACCGCTTTAACGATTATTGGTCAGCAGAAGCAGGGACACGCTATGAAGATAGCTATGCGCAAATTGATAGTTTTGTGCCATTATCACAATTAGGTAAGACTCAACCTTATACGGTTCCAGGCGGTAAAGTAAAAGCTGATGCTTGGTTATACAATGCCAATCTAAACTTTTCACCGACAGATCAACATTCAATATATGCTTCTTTCAATCAAGGATTTCAGTTACCTGATGTCGGTGTGATTATCCGTAATGCAGGTAATGGATTTAACCTTGGTTCATCATTTTTAGAACCCGTAAAAGTAGATAACTATGAACTTGGATGGAAAGGAAACTTTAATAATTTTTCATCAAGTTTGGCAGTATTTCATTCAACGTCGGATCTTGGAGGCGTGCAATCGTTCAACAATGGTTTAGTGCTTGCTAGAACAAAAGAGAAAGTGACAGGTATTGAGGCGACTTTAGATTATATCGATGATGCAAATGTTTGGGGAACGGGTGGCAGCATCAGCGTCATGAAAGGTCGTGAACAGCCCCAAGGCACTCAAAATGAACAGGATATGACAGGATTCCGTATTCCGCCATTAAAACTATTGGCCTATATTTCTTATAATCCAACTGAAACTTGGACAAACCGCTTGCAAGCGACTTACTTCGGCTCAAAAGATTACCGCTTAAATAACGCAAATAGTTTTGGTCGTTATGACGTTAAATCCTATACTACCGCTGACTTAATCTCGAGTTTTGCACTCAATCAAAAAGATACTGTAACGATCGGTTTAGAGAATATATTTAACCGTAAGTATTATCCTCTATATAGTCAGTTAATGCGTAGTAGTGATAATACCAGCCATTTATTGGCAAATGGGCTTACGCTAAAAGCATCATATAGCCATAAATGGTAATAAAACTATGACATTTGAATAAGTTTCAGTGCATTAAAAAGAGGCTGTTCTAAATTCTGCTTAAGAACTGAATTGGAATAGCCTCTATTTTTCAAATTTTATCGACACTAAATTGAATCAAGGACATTGAAAAATCTATCAGAACCTATAAAAATATTAATCTCAAATAGAAACTGTATAAAGACTTTTAAATATAGAAAATAAACTTAATCAAAGCATCATAAAAGATTCAGACAAAAAAAAGCTCCTGTAATCACAAGAGCTTTTTAGATATTTGGCGGAAGCGGTGAGATTCGAACTCACGGAGGACTCACACCCTCGTCGGTTTTCAAGACCGGTGCATTAAACCGCTCTGCCACGCTTCCATGTGCGCAAGAATACTAAGCTTTTCCAAGTATGACAAGAAAAAAATAAGCTTAAAGTATTCAAATGCATATTGTTTCATCAAAATCAGTGATTTTGATTAAAGTTTGGCTGCTATTTCAGCACCTTCACGGATTGCACGCTTTGCATCAAGTTCACCAGCCAATTTAGCGCCACCAATAATATGATAATTGGCTAAAGTCGACTCGCCCTCTTTCGGCATTAGATCCTTGACAGATTCTTGTCCGGCACACACCACAATAGTATCTACACGCAACAATTGATCATGACCATTGCTTTCAATCCACAAGCCCTCATTGGTTACTGCTTTATATTGCACACCGCGCAACATTTTTACCGCGTGTTTTTTTAATTGTGCACGATGTACCCAACCTGAGGTTTTACCCAGACCGACTCCCAAAGGTGTAGTTTTACGCTGCATCAAATAAATTTGACGAATCGGTGGTTCAACCTCGGCAGGAACAAAGCCACCCTCAGTCATATAGTTTGGATTTGGATCAATCCCCCATTCGCGTTGCCAATCTGCCAATGGTTGTGGTTGAGGCTGATGTTCCGGTTTTAACAAAAATTCAGAGACATCGAAACCGATACCTCCTGCTCCAATCACCGCAACCCGGTGTCCCACCGGTGCACCGCGTAAGACTTCCGCATAGGACAAAACGTGTGGAGCATCACTGCCCTCGATCTTCAGCCCACGAGGAACAACACCTGTAGCAATCACAACATCATCAAAACCTTCACGTTCCAACTGCTCACGATTAACTTTGGTATTTAAGCGTAAGTCAACACCCGTCTTTTCAATCTGGACTTTAAAATAACGAATGGTCTCATGAAACTCTTCTTTACCCGGTACAACTTTAGCAAGATTAAACTGACCACCGACTTCGCTGGAGGCTTCAAACAAAGTGACCTGATGTCCACGGCTCGCTGCAATAGTCGCAGCTGACATACCGGCGACCCCACCACCGACAACCGCAATTTTTTTCGGTTTCTTGGTTTTGAGATAAACCAACTCCGTCTCATGTGCAGCACGTGGATTCACCAAGCAACTTGCACGTTTATTTTGAAAGCTATGATCTAAACATGCTTGGTTACAGGCAATACAGGTATTAATTTCATCTACACGGTTGGTCGCTGTTTTACTGACCCAAAAGGCATCTGCCAACAACGGGCGTGCCATCTGTACCATATCAGCTTTACCCGCCGCTAAAATTTCTTCAGCAGTATCCGGCATATTGATGCGGTTTGAAGCAATAACTGGAACCGAAACATGTTTTTTTACCTCAGCGGTATAGTCAACAAAGGCAGCTCGAGGAACTGAGGTTACAATGGTCGGAATACGTGCCTCATGCCAGCCAATCCCTGTATTTAATAAGGTAATTCCTGCTTTTTCCAAGGCTTGTGCAACAGTGATAACTTCGTCCATGGTATTACCATCATGGACTAAATCCAGCATCGACAAACGAAAGCAAATAATAAATTTTTCACCCACTTTGGCACGAATAGCTTTGACAATTTCCACCGCAAAACGCATACGGTTTTCAATTGGTCCACCCCAGCGATCTGTCCGCTGATTGACATGGCGACTCAAGAACTGATTCAGTAAGTAGCCTTCTGAACCCATAATTTCCACACCATCATAACCTGCTTTTTTGGCAAGACCTGCAGTTTCAGCATAATCCTGAATCGTTTCGAGGATCAACCTGTCACTCATTTGGCGTGGTTTGAACATTGAAATCGGAGACTTGATTGGACTCGCTGAAACAACAAAAGGTTGATAGCCATAACGACCAGAATGCAAAATTTGCATAAGAATTTTTGCACCATGCTTATGTACAGCATGAGTAACTAAACGGTGGGGCGCAATATCCCCCAAAGTGTTCATCGTTCCGCCAGCAGGCAACAACCAGCCTTGACGGTTAGGAGAAATTCCCCCGGTAATAATCAGTCCCACCCCACCTTTAGCTCGCTCACCAAAGTATGCAGCAAGTTTTGGATAATGATAGAAACGATCTTCCAATCCAGTGTGCATTGAGCCCATCACGACACGGTTTTTAATCGTGGTAAATCCCAAATGAAGCGGTTTTAAAATATGTGCATAGCTAGTGGTCATGGTGAATCCTTTTTTAATTTGGCTTTGCAACTTGTTGCATACTACTTTATCGTTTTTTTAAATTTTTTGGATGGCTTATTTTGAGAATTTCGTGGTAGATAGTGTCAATTTTATCTATGCGTTTGTACCGATCAATTTTTCGCTTATTTCACTGCATCGAAAATTTAAAATACAGTTTTATAACATTGTTAAGCATGGATTTTCGTTATTTTGCAATATTACTTTGGAATAAAAGCAAATAAGAAAAGGCATTTTAACAATGAGTCATCCTGTATTTTTAACCAGTACCGCGTTTAGTCATATGCCGATTGGTCAAGAAAACCAATGGGCAGATTTTTTTCAAACAGCTTCTTTTGAACTGGAAGCCAATGCGTTCATTCCTATTTTATGGCTGATGCTGTTTAGACAAGATCATCTGCACTGGGCAAAATATATCGATGAATTAGATCATGACGATGAAAGAAATCAAGGCGATCTGGAAGAGTATCAACAGGATTTTTCCGAAAGCAGCTATGCCTATTTGGTCACTGACCAACAACAGGCCTTGATTAATCTAGAACAACGGAGAGCTTTATTTAGAGACTTGTTTGGTGATGAAAATGTCCATCATTTCGAAGATTTTAAATCTTTCATATTACAGTATTATCCTCAGCATATTTTATTAAGAACCAGTGGGTTAGCTCTAGATTTAAATGATGCAAATTTCCTGACCCAACCCTTAACCCAAATAGAAAATATACAAACCGATGATCCCGGCTATATTTCATTTCGGGAAACACAACGTCACGACCTTACTCGTTTCAATGATTATGCCTATTTCTTTTATGGTGCGGATGTTCTGAATACAATGCCAGAATCAGATCATGAAGAGCAACCCTCAGCACCTCCTACGCACAGCCAGTCAACAACAGCAGCCGATTCATCGGGGATGGCAATTTGGATTTGCACAGGAATTGTCGCTTTATTGACACTGGGTGTTTGGTTCACTACCGCTTCAATTTTGTACAGCATACTTATATTTATCATCAGTGCTTTTGTACTGGGATTCATTTCTTCAAAAATAGGTGAAGCAAAGTAAAAAACAGAGATATGTTTGATAAAAAGCCATGATCAATATAACGAGCAATTGATCATGGTTTTCTCAAAATCATTTCTGGATAGTTATTTTTAAAATCTCATCTTTGCTGTTATTTCCAATATTTTAATTTACTGGTTTGTCCGATTCCCACATTAAAACTATTGGTCGGATCAAGTTTTTGATAATGATTTTTTAAACTTGGTTTAGCCACATAGAGATGTCCAACATTATGTTCTGCGGGATATTCAGCTCCTCGATCATCCAACAAATGCCACATTTGGTGTTCCATCGCTAAGGGATCAACACCTTTTTTGACAATATAATCTTGATGGAACACATGACAGAGGAAATGTCCGTAATATAACTTGTGGATAATTAAATCATTCATTGCCTGAGGTAAAGTTTCGACCCATTCACGGTCATTTCGACGCAGTGCAATGTCTAAAGCGACAATATCTTCCACCTCTGAACGATGTGTATCCCGATAGCGAATTGCTGCACCTGCAACGGCAAAGCGGTGTAAAAATGCCTTTCGCCCCTCTTCCTCAGTACAGCGAAAAAAATCACCTGAAGAATGCTGTTGAAAATAACTCTTTAAAAAAGCTTCAACTTGCTCAACGTCTTGATTTTCGATACGGATCATTAAATGATGTTCGTATAAATCACGAAACGCATTCATTCGCTTAGGTAAATGATTAGGTAACAGTTTGGTCACCATCTGCAAAACTTTATCGGACAAGTTGCGTAAACCAATTTTCTCCAGATAGCCATCGACTTTATCTTTCATCGCAAATGCGGCAGGCACATTTGCCGTTCCCAATTTCTCAATGAACATAAAAGTGTCTTTGCCGTATTCAGCGCCAATATCATAGGCAACACGATGGATATATTCACCGGCAATCGGCAGTCTCGGTAAATCCTTCAGTAAAAAGCGACGAATTTCAGTGAGATCATCATGTGAATTTGTTCCCACATAAAAAACCTGACTTGGAATTTTTTCAAAAGTATCCAAACGGACTGCGAATACGCAGACTTTACCTGCCGAACCCGACGCTTCAAACAACCGGGATGGATCAGCATTGAAACGTGCAGGGGTATCTTCATCAATCTGTTTTACATCATGCGCATAACGATGATCAGAGGCACAACAGCCAGAATTATTGACAATGTCATCAATTTGATAACCTTTACTTTGAAGCTTGGTCAGAATTTCTTCAGGCGTTTCACCCAAATCAACTCCTAAATGATTAACCAATTCCAACTCGCCAGCCTCATTGACCCGTGCATAAAGTGCCAATTCCGTATAGGCAGGTCCACGACGTACCAGTGCACCACCAGAGTTATTGCAGATTCCACCTAGAACTGATGCACCAATACAGGATGAGCCAATCACAGAATGCGGTTCACGATTAAACTGGGCCAATTCTTTCTCCAGACGATCCAAGGTTGCGCCTGGCAAACAAATGACTTGCTGACCGTGATTAATCACCTGAATTCCAGTCAAGCGACGGGTACTCATCAAAATCACAGGACGATCATAATCATCGCCAAATGGTGTAGACCCCCCAGTCAAGCCGGTATTGGCAGCTTGCATAATGACAATACAATCGGCATTCACAGCAGCTTGTAAAACTTGCCATTGTTCGAATAAAGTCCCAGGAACAACGACAGCCAACACCTTACCTGAGCCATAACGACGCCCTTGACGATAAAGACGTGTATCATGATCTTCGGTGAATACATGTTGCTGACCCACTATTTGAGTCAATTGCTGAATGGTTTGCTGTGAATCAAAATTCGATTGCATTTTCGCTATCCTTTCTATAAATGCCTACTCAATAGATCAGTTCAGCATTCATCTCGGCGGCATCTTTTCAATATAATGGTGATTTAGGAATTAACGTTTTATCTGCTTCATCTCTCAAAAAGCAGATTGATCAAATTCTTGCCATCCATAAATATTGGTCAATATTTTTCATTTCATTTTCATAAAATATCAACTGTTGCAAGCGCATGGCACTTACTTCGACAGTTGATATTTAGACGTATCAAATTGCATACGCAGACGAATACCTGTTGAGTATCAACAATCTATTATTCATCCAGTGCTTTATCTAACTTGACTAGACAATCAGCAGTAATATCGGCAATGGTTTTCGCACCGGTTAATGTCATTGCAACACGCATTTCTTTATCGATTAAATCAAGTAGGTTTGATACGCCTGCACCGCCGGCAGCCCCCAGTGCATAAACAAATGCACGTCCCAACATACAGGTATCTGCACCAAGAGCAAGCATTCGTACAACATCCAAACCGTTACGAATACCAGAATCAGCCAAAATTTTAATATCGCCTTTTACAGCATCCGCAATTGGAGGAAGCGCGCGCGCTGATGACAACACACCATCAAGCTGACGCCCCCCATGATTGGAAACCACAATGCCATCTGCACCGAAACGCACTGCATCTTTGGCATCTTCTGGGTCAAGGATTCCTTTGATCACCATTGGACCATCCCAGAATTCACGGATCCATTCCAGATCTTTCCACGAAATAGACGGATCAAAATTATTGCCCAGCCAACCGATATAGTCTTCCAGTCCAGTGGGTTTACCCAAATATTTGGAAATATTGCCCAAATCATGAGGACGCCCCATCAAGCCGACATTCCAAGCCCAATGTGGATGGAAGCAGGACTGCATGTAACGGCGCATTGCTGCATTTGGACCGCTCATCCCTGAATGTGCATCACGATAACGTGCACCCGGTACAGGCATATCTACAGTAAATACCAATGTTGAACAGCCTGCTGCTTTAGCTCGTTCCAAGGCATTTTTCATAAAGCCACGGTCACGTAAGACATAAAGCTGAAACCACATTGGACGATCAATTGCCGGAGCAACTTCTTCAATGGGACAGACCGAAACTGTAGATAAAGTAAATGGAATGCCCTTTTTATCTGCAGCGACTGCGGCCTGTACTTCACCACGGCGTGCATACATACCCGTTAAACCTACAGGAGATAACGCAACGGGCATGGATAAAGTTTCATCAAACAATTTTGTTTCTAAGCTTAATTGAGACATGTCATTTAAAACACGCTGTCTCAACGCGATTTTTGATAAATCTTCTACATTTCGCTTCAGTGTATATTCAGCATATGCACCGCCATCAATGTAATGAAATAAAAATGGAGGTAAACGACGTCTCGCTGCTTCACGATAGTCATTTGCAGAAGAAATAATCATGTTCATATCCTGTTTAATCGGCTTGCACGTTGACGACGAGCTTCTTCTTCATCAATCATCCGTACTTGCTGCACTACAAATTCTATATGTCCACATACTGCATCTCTTGCAGCATCTGGATCATGACGTTCAATTGCATCCATCACCCTAAAATGCTGATCATGCAATTGATCAAAGCGGTGTGTCTCTGAATAGACCTTACGTCTGCCCAGCAACACGTTAAATTGCAACAAATCAAACACGCCTCGCATCATCTGAATCAAGACTAAATTATGCGATGCCTCTGCAATCGCCAAATGAAATTTAGCATCAGCCAGCGAAGCTTGTTCATCATCCCCAAGTGCTTGAAAGTATGAAATCTGATCATAATATTCACGAATCAAAGCCAGATCCTCAGCAGTTGCACGTTGAGCCGCATACCAAGCTGAACCGCCTTCAAGAATGGTTCGCGCTTCCTGCACATCAAAACGATAGGCCGGATCTTGATCGATTAAATTACTTAAAGGCGTCACAATCTGGTTGTGTGACCAATTCACAGGGGTTTGCTGCAAATAAGTTCCCGCACCGACTTTGCTGACCAGCATGCCGGTACTGGTCAGTTGAGAAATCGCTTCTCGTAAAGAGGAACGAGAGACACCGAGTTGTTCACACAACTTTCGTTCAGCAGGCAAACGTTCTCCGACCTGCATGTTTTTTTCTGCGATTAACATGCGTAGGCTTTGTACCACTTTGTCGGAGACTTTCATCTACTTTCCTTAATATTGCATTGGTTCACTGTTGCTGAGTCTCATGGAATCATCCATGGGAACACATAAGCTTGTAGGGTAATAATAATACCGATCATTACAGTAAACGTTATACTGTGTTTCACTGTAAAACGGAACAGATCAGATTCTTTACCCACCAGCCCAACTGCTGCGCAGGCAATCGCAATCGATTGTGGAGAAATCATTTTTCCGGTCACACCACCACTGGTATTGGCAGCAACCAGTAAGACTTCTGGCACACCGATTTGCTGTGCAGTAGTTGCCTGTAAAGCACCAAATAATGCATTGGCTGAAGTATCTGAACCTGTCAGGAACACACCCAACCAGCCCAAGAAAGGTGAGAAGAAAGTAAATGCCTGCCCTGTGTGCGCCAGTGCCAGAGCCAAGGTCGCAGACATTCCTGAGTAGTTGGCAATAAAGGCAAATGCCAGCACCATACCAATTGAATAAATCGGGATCTTTAATTCATTAATTGTTTCACCAAAAGTCACTACCGCTTCTTTTGGCTTCATTTTTAAGAAAATGATGGTAATGATTGCAGCAAAAATAATGGCTGTACCCGTCGCTGAAAACCAATCAAACTTATAGATCGCATCATAGTCCTTGATTTCAGACACCACTGGCGGCATTTTTTGCACCATCTGATGCAAGAAAGGAACTTTGATTGAAATTACCAAATCATGTAATGCACCATCTTTAGCGAATAAATCCTTAAATGGTTTAACACTCCAGATTGTCACCATGACGGTGAGAATAGCAAATGGTGACCAAGCTTTTGCAATTTGAGCAAGGGTATACTTTTGCTGTTTTTGTTCAGCAAGATTTTCATTCATGCTGGCATCTTCATTGGCAAAGCGGAAGATATGCTTAGGCTGCCAATACTTCAGTAAGATCGTTAATGAAACCAAAGAAGCAATAGATGCTGTAATATCTGGTAACTCGGGCCCAACAAAGTTCGATGTTAAATATTGAGCAATCGCAAAAGCACCACCACCAACAATCACCGCAGGCCAAGTTTCTTTTACCCCACGCCATCCGTCCATGATGGCCATAATCCAGAACAATACAATTGGCACCATAAATGGCAACTGACGTCCAACCATTTGGCTAATTTCATGTGTTTCAACACCTGAGACTTGCCCTGCAACAATAATTGGAATTCCCATTGCGCCAAATGCAACAGGTGCAGTATTCACAATCAAACACAGACCAGCAGCATAAAGCGGTTTAAACCCAAGCCCGACCAATAATGCTGCGGTGATTGCAACGGGTGCGCCAAAACCCGCTGCACCTTCTAAGAAGGTACCAAAAGCAAAACCGACGAACAGCATTTGTAAACGCTGATCTTCTGTAATCGATAATATCGAAGAACGGATAATATCGAACTGCCCTGTTTTGACCGAAATTTTGTACAGAAATACTGCACCAATGATAATCCATGCAATTGGCCACAAGCCATAGAAAAAGCCATAAACCATAGATGCCAATGCCATCATAGTCGGCATTTGATAAGCAAATAAGGAAACCAATAATGCCAATATGACCGTAATTGTCCCCGCAACACTTCCTTTCATGCGGAATACGGCAAGGGCCAAAAAGAAAAATATAATTGGAATGAGTGCAATGGCACTGGATACCCAGATATTACCCATTGGATCATAAATCTGTTGCCAATGTTGAAGCATTGTCATCTCCTTGAAATGCTTGCCTGAACGTGAAATTTGATAGAGTCACACATTTATTTCTCAATAATTGGTATGACCAATATTAAATTAAAAACAAAAAAATAACGTATATTTCGACTTTATAGTAATTTTTGCTGATTTAAAGATCAATAGTTACTCGATCACTTAAAAAATGGTATGACCAATTTTAAGGATATTTATATGGCAATCAATGCATTTTTTATCAATAATTCAGACTTTAAAATTTTAAAAATAACTGTTTTTAAATGTTTTTTTCAAAAACAGCTTTATTTTATACGACTTTAGTCTATAAAGGCGTTTAAAAATCAAATTTTAACCAAAATTAAAACGTGTTTTTATTGCGGTATTTATCACATGCTTTTCTGATTGGTCTGATCATTTTAAAAATTAAACATTTCGATGCAGCCTATCAATCCGATAAACAATAAAAATCAGTAAAAATTTACTGATTTTGTAGACAAGCATGATTTCAATATTGCAGTAAACTCAACTGAGTTCGATAAAAATGCTTGATAAAATATAATGCTCATCAACATCATCCAAAACTGCCTGAGGCAGGACTCCTTTTTCCAATATTTTTTTGACTTATTTTTATATATTGCTGATTGTGCGCAGGTTTTACGGTGAACAGCAATATCGCTACGCAGGTGGATTGTACTTGCGCACTTCTTTGCTCATGCCGAAACAGATACAAGAGTATGACGAGCCGCAGGCTGATCCAAAAAATGGATAAAGATCTAGCAAGCTCGTCAAGATTATTTTTTTCAATAAGTTATAGATAGAATTAAGTCGAACTCAGGTTAAAAAATATCTTATTCGCCTTAATGATGCTCACAGCTCAATCTCGAATTGGCTTTCTTTTTCATTTGAATGTTTAAAGAACTCAAAATAATGCCCGAACAAATAAAAGCTGCACCTATCAAAATATTGAGTGTGATCGGTTCATGCCAAAGCATATACCCAAAAAACAAGCTTAAAATCGGAATACACATAATTGAGATTGAAGCTACAAAAGTATCCACCTGACTCACAATCCAGTTCCAGAGAGCAAAAGCAAATCCTGTTCCGACCACTGCAATGTAAAACAGCATAGAATCATTCAGTGGATTCATCCATACATGCAAATCAATCGGTTCAAAAATCATTGCCCCAATGAAGATTACAAATCCACCCATCAATAACTGCCAAATCGTCAGTTTCATTTTGTCATAGGTTGCAAAATTCTGTTTGATATAAACTGTGGTCAATGCCCAGAAAAAACCAGACAAGATTAAAAAGGCTTGTCCAATCAAAGAGAGATTGAAATGCAAATCATGTAATTGCGGCCAAAGAATTGCAATCAAGCCCAATGTACCCAAAACCAATCCAAACATTTTTTGTGTATTTAAACGTTCTTTGAGCACATAATGTGCCAGCACACCAATAAAAATCGGCATAGTAAAGACCAAAACTGCTGACAGTCCAGAATCTACAAATTGCATCGCGAAAGTCTGAGTTGCATAAAAACCAATACAAATCATCATGCTTGAAACCATCAGCTTTTTCCATTCTCCTCTTTGAGGAAGAATGGATTTACGCAATAAACGTTGAACCAACATCAAGGTGAGTGCGGCTAAAATCAAGCGTGTAGAAATAAATAGAAATGGAGGGAAAACCTGCAAACTGTGTTTGACCAGTCCCCATAATGATCCCCAAACGAGACACAACAAAACGATTGCAGCCATTACTCTAAGATTCATTTGCTGTACTCATGCAGATGGAAAGTCAGTACAGTTTAAAAAACAAATGACATCATGAATAATGCTATGTTTTAATATATCCATCATTTTTTTTAATGTATCTGAAATTTTGATGTGCCATCAAAATTGCAATAGCTTAAGGAATTACAATGAATATCGACATTGGGGATATTAAATCATTTGTTACGGTTGCTGAAATGAAAAGCATTTCTGCCGCCGCCAATAAACTTAACTATTTACAGTCAAATATGACCGCAAAAATTAAAAAAATTGAAAACCATTACAAACGTCAGTTATTCATTCGCAAACCCAAAGGCGTTGAACTGACTGAATCTGGAATGAATCTCTATCAACAATACAAAAAAATGATCTTCACTTGGGAGGAGACAGAAAATAAAATCTATCAACAAGAAAAATATCTTCGTTTTGGAACCAATACCAGCTTGGGAGGTATGCGTTTTTACCCGTCATTCAGTCAACTTTATGAAACGTATCCCGAGCTTTCAATCACCATGAAAACCGGTGCAACAGGTTATATCGAAGATGAAATTATATCGGGCAATTTAGATATTGGTTATGTACTTGGGCATCCAAAACAGAAAAATATACAGTATATACAGAAAGCTGAAGATCAATTGGTGATTATCGGCAAAAGCGTCATTAACCATGAAAACCTTGAAGATTGTCTCAACCATCAAAATATTCTGTTGGCTTCAGAAGAATGCTGTTATGCCACCACATTAGATCATATTTATACAGACTACAATTTAAGCAAAGGTGAACTCACCCATATTTATGATCATGAAGCATTGGTCAATTTCACTCAATTGGGTATGGGGATCTCAATGATCGCAAAATCACTGATCAAAAAATTTAATATTGAGTACTATCGGGAAACACCGGAACAATATCGAGATATTGGATTTTATTTAATCGCACGAAGTGAACATGTATTTACTCCGATTGAAAAGCAATTTATTGGATTGAATGATCAGCTTTAATAAAATACACCAGTCAGCATGATTTTAGCTTCAAAAACCCAGTCTGACTTGTGTTGGATCAAAAAATCAATTCCCAGATTGCCATTTGGTTTTTCGTACATTCAACAGAATCAAAAGCCCAATACAGGTACCAACAGGGAATCCAATTAACAATAAGCAACCCACTATCGTAGATATCAATTTACCTATTTCGCTCCCCCTTTCTACTTCGATCGCAGCTTTATAATGCATATAGGCCAAAGCAACCAATATACTCAATACAAAGAGCACATCTAAAAATCCAGCAGTTCTAAATCCAGATGTGAGTGCGAAAAAAATGAACAAAAGAAGCAAAACCGCATAAAAGCCAAAAAAAGTATTATGTGTATAGTAAAGTGTTTTATTTAGCTGCATATGAGTATGTTTTTTTAAATTAGTCATTCATTATAGCCATTTATTTAAAATTGCACTTGCTTCATTTGAGTGATCTCAACAATTTAGCCAACAGTACTCACCGTAATTTAAGTAAATGACTTACACGCTATAAATTGTTATTTTTTTTCAATGTTAACATTTAAATCCCATAAAACATTGACCGAAAAAGTGCTACAATACCGCGTTTATAAAATTCTCAATGGTCACCCGTGTATGTGGTGCCTCTTTCGAAATAGTTAGGACGAGCAATGACTGATAATGCAACGATCTTGCAGAATGTACCAGTAGGCAAAAAAGTGGGTATCGCTTTTTCTGGTGGTCTAGATACTTCAGCAGCTTTATTGTGGATGAAGCAAAAAGGTGCAGAACCTTATGCTTATACAGCAAACTTAGGGCAGCCTGATGAAGATGACTACGATGCAATTCCGCGTAAAGCTGAAAACTATGGTGCTGTTAAGGCACGCTTAGTGGACTGCCGCTTACAGCTTGCATTAGAAGGTATTGCTGCGATTCAGTGTGGTGCATTTCATATCAGTACGGGCGGTGTTCCTTACTTCAATACCACACCATTGGGTCGTGCAGTAACAGGTACAATGCTTGTTACGGCGATGAAAGAGGATGACGTAAACATCTGGGGTGATGGCTCAACTTACAAAGGGAACGATATTGAACGTTTCTACCGTTATGGTTTGTTGACCAACCCTGCACTTAAAATCTATAAGCCTTGGTTAGACCAACAGTTTATCGATGAGTTGGGTGGTCGTGCCGAAATGTCACAATTCTTGATCGACAATGGTTTTGATTACAAAATGTCGAAAGAAAAAGCATATTCAACTGATTCAAACATGTTGGGTGCGACACACGAAGCTAAAGATCTTGAATATCTTAATGCCGGTATCAAAATCGTTGATCCAATTATGGGCGTTGCGTTCTGGAAAGATGATGTCAAAATTGAAGCTGAAGAAGTTTCTGTAACTTTCGAAGAAGGCTTCCCTGTTGCATTAAATGGCAAACGTATTGAAGATCCAGTAGAGCTTATTCTTGAAGCAAACCGTATTGGTGGGCGTCATGGTTTAGGTATGTCTGACCAAATCGAAAACCGTATCATTGAAGCGAAATCCCGTGGTATTTATGAAGCTCCGGGGATGGCACTTCTTCATATTGCCTATGAACGCCTTGTTACAGGTATTCACAATGAAGACACCATCGAACAATATCGTATTAACGGCTTACGTTTAGGTCGTTTACTGTACCAAGGCCGTTGGTTCGATTCTCAAGCATTAATGCTTCGTGAAACAGCGCAGCGTTGGGTAGCAAAAGCCATTACAGGCACAGTTACTCTAGAGTTACGCCGTGGTAATGACTACACCATCATGAACACTGAATCTGAAAACCTCACTTATGAAGCTGAGCGTTTGACCATGGAAAAAGGTGATTCAATGTTTAGCCCTGCTGATCGTATTGGTCAATTGACCATGCGTAATCTTGATATTACCGATACACGCGCTAAGCTCGGTATTTATACCAAAACAGGTTTATTGGCTGTGGGTACCGGCTCTGCCGTTCCTCAGTTGAAAGATAAAAACAAATAATTGAGTTTAAAAATAAAAACCGCCACATGGCGGTTTTTATTGGTCAATGCTTTTTGATATGATCTGATTAAGATACAGTTGTAGAATCCTGAGTCGATTGAATGCTATTTTGTTGCGATTTTTGCTGTTGTTTTTGCAATTCAATCCTTTCTGCATGTTCTTGACGAATGCGATCATACTCTCGCTGAGTTTCTGCATCACTTTTTGCAGCTAAAAATGCCATTCCCACTAAAAAAACTGGAAATAATAGTCCCAATGCAGCGAGCAGATAAACTTTAGGAAATTTCTTCGAACGAGTCTGTGACATACATTTAAATCTTTCAGTACATTTAAGTAAACAGAATAATATAACAGAACAAACTTACTCAATATAGCAAAAATCTAAATTTGAAAAATGACCATTCACTTTGTCAAAGGGCTTACTCAGAATGCTGCTTTAACCTCTCTTTTAAGCCAGTGCATCAGAGATCATATTGTAAATCAGCGATCCTTAGCAGACTGATAAGCAGCTTGCGCGATTGCTAGACTCTTCTTCTTTCCTTCCACTGTATCGGGGATTTCATTGCTCGTGCCATTACTTGAATGGCGTTGAAGATGCTGCTGTTGAGAATACCTGTGTGTCTCTGGTTGGGACTTTACTTGTTGTTGTGGGTTTTGAGTAGCCGTGCGTTGAGTCAATTTTTGCTGAAGCTGCTGTTGTTGATTGGGGATTACTGTACCTGCACATGGTCGAGACTGATAAGTCACTGAACCCTTCACCACACACTTGTGTACTTCTTTAGCCAAAACGTGATGAGAAAATCCTAAAGCTAAAACGACCAGCACGATTTTTTTCACAACATACACTCCCTTCAAGTTTTAACAAAATATCAATAAATAATCTAAATTGCTATTTACACAGGAGTTTTTTTAATTTCTGTTTTTCTTATCACAATAAAGGGGGAAATATGACTTTTTTTGCCAAGTTTTTACAGCATTTTGTCATATTTAGAGTGTTGTAAATTTTATGCTATTTCAAATTTCTCAACAGATTACGAACAATCGCACCATGCACCATACCCACAGGAAGCATATAAATTTTACCAAAAAGATTATAGGTCACCACACTGGTCGAGATTTTAAGCTGATTTTTTTGCTCATTGTATGGAAGAATCTGCAATACCACCAAGACACTTAAGTGCTTATCCGTTGATTGTAAAAAAAGCTCCTGATCTGATACCTTAATCACCTCGAAAAAATCTGCTTTACCACCCTGCTCAAGCGGCGCCTGAACGAAAGGATTAAAACCTTGAATCGGCTGTACACCGCCTAAATGTTGACTTAAAAAGTCTCGGATTTTAAACGCAATCTTTAACCATTTTGGTGGTGTGCTGGTCATCAAGCGATAAGCTTGTGATGCTGTGATATTTTTATCAATGCATTGTTGATCTTGATGAATAAAATTAAGCTGATGAACAGGTGCAACCAATACGTATGGATCTATTTCTGTATTCATGGAACTCAACCTTTTTAAATATAATAAGTTAACGTATGAATAAAATCTAAATCTAGTCTACAGCAATTCATACTAAGTACAATCGCAAGCAGCCTAAAGCGGAGTTAAGTCATAGACCAAGGATCAATTATTTGTAGGTCTACAGCTGTCGAAAGACGAATAGACATTATTTCATTCTTATCAAAGTGATATGTATCCTATCTCTCGCATATCATTCAAAACAATCTAAAGTTGAAAATCACTCAAATAATCGCGGAATACTTGTCCAACCTTTAAATCCATTCAACAATCATCAAAGTAGAAATGTTTAGGTTGCTCCTAGCTCTGTTAAAGTGTTTGTCACACTTTAACAGAGAACATCAATCAATAATAAAAGGTCTGCACTTGGCAGACCTCTGATGATCTTGTCTTTAGATTAATTATCCATATTTTCAATAATCGCCTGTCCGAATTCTGAACAACGCAACAAAGTAGCGCCTGGCATTAAACGCTCAAAATCATAAGTAACTGTTTTTGCAGAGATCGCACCTGAAACACCTTTGATAATTAAATCGGCAGCTTCGATCCAGCCCATATCACGCAGCATCATTTCTGCTGAAAGAATAATGGATCCAGGATTTACCTTATCTTGTCCAGCATATTTGGGCGCTGTACCGTGTGTTGCTTCATATACAGAAATTGCACCACCAATATTTGCACCCGGCGCAATACCTATACCGCCTACTTCTGCGGCAAGTGCATCAGATATGTAATCACCATTTAAATTCAAGGTGGCGATCACCGAATATTCAGCAGGGCGCATTAGAATTTGCTGTAAAAAAGCATCAGCAATCACATCTTTAATAATGATGTCTTTGCCTGTTTTAGGGTTTTTAATTTTAACCCAAGGACCACCATCAATCAGCTCACCACCAAAGCGATCCAATGCGAGCTCGTAGCCCCACTCCTTAAAAGCACCTTCAGTGTATTTCATAATATTGCCTTTATGCACTAAAGTAACACTTGGCTTATCATTATCGATTGCAAACTGAATCGCCTTACGGACTAGTCGCTGAGTCCCTTCTTTTGAAACAGGCTTAATTCCGATACCACAATTGTCCTCAAAACGGATTTTAGTGACCCCCATTTCTTCCTTCAGAAATTTAATTACTTTTTTAGCTTCAGGAGAGTCTGCTTTCCATTCGATACCCGCATAGATATCTTCTGAGTTTTCTCGGAAAATCACCATATCTGTTTGTTCAGGATGTTGAACGGGTGACGGGACGCCCTTAAACCAACGCACTGGTCGTACACACACATATAGATCTAATTCTTGACGTAAAGCCACATTTAGAGAACGAATACCGCCACCGACAGGCGTTGTGAGTGGGCCTTTAATTGATACAACAAATTCCCTTAAAGCTTCGAAAGTCTCTTCAGGCATGTAAGTGCCATAAATTTTATTCGCTTTTTCACCACAATAAACTTCCATCCATTCGATCGAACGCTTGCCACTATAAGCTTTTTGAATTGCGGCATCGACCACCGCTTTCATCGCAGGTGTAATGTCGACACCAATACCATCTCCCTCAATGAAAGGAATAATCGGATGGTTTGGTACATTGAGTGACAAGTCTGCATTTACAGTAATTTTGCTACCATCCGCAGGTACTACGATCTTCTGATAACCCATTGTTCAGGATCTCCATTTTCTTATAGTGAGTAAATCCAAAAAAATTGCGCTATGAGCAATATTTGCGACCACTTTTTTAGCAAGATCAGTGTAATCGAATTCGATCATTTTTTGAGATTTATACGAGGAATAACAACATTTCTCAACTTAATAAAACGCATTGTTTCATGATTTAATGCTTTTATAGAATGTATTTTTTATAAAAATCATAGCTTTCTTTTAGTTCTACAAAATCAATAATTTTTTGATTCTTAAAATAAATCAATAAAGTTTATAGAACGCTCCCCCGATTTGAATCTTGATGCATTAAAAAACCAATAAATGACTGTAGTCAGTATTTTTTAAAGAAAACCAGCGCCCCCTGTAAATATTCAAAAATCTAAAATCAAAGTCAGGCGCTCTTTTACTCCTCCTGCTGAATGACAAATAAAATTGAAGAATACAAAGCTGAATCTGTTATAGTAGTCCACAATCAACTGGGCTTTTTGCAACCTAACCCCCCTATTTTTAATCAAATGGGTATTTATTGGGTCTCAAATTAAACTCCCCAAAATTTTATTTATATCTATTAGTGGCTTAAAGTGAAAATTGTCATTCTAAACAAACCCTATGACGTCCTCTCCCAATTTCGTAAAGACGAAGCACATATGACCATATCTGACTTTGTTGACGATCCAAGCTTACGTATAGCCGGTCGTCTTGATATGGACTCAGAAGGTTTAGTTTTTTTAACTGATCATGGTGGTCTGAATCAGTATATTACCAATCCGAGCAATAAAAAGTTTAAAACCTATCTGGTTCAAGTGGATGGTAATATCACAGAAGAAGCACTTGAACAGTTACGTAAAGGTGTTGAGTTAAAAGACGGTATGACCTTGCCCGCTCAAGCTGCTAAAGTAGAACAGCCTGAATGGCTATGGGATCGTGATCCTCCTGTACGCTTCCGCGCCAATATTCCAACTTCATGGGTGGAAATCTCGATCTGTGAAGGTCGTAATCGTCAAGTTCGCCGTATGACTTCAGCTGTCGGTTTTCCAACTTTACGTTTAATTCGCACCAAGATTGGCACAATTGATTTAGTTCAAATGGGTTTAGAACCCGGTGAAACCAAAGAAATCGAACCTTTGCTTTATCCTGATTTTCAAAATGTACCTGCTGAAGAGCCTTATCGTTCACGCTCTTATGTTAAAAAACCAGGAGGTACAGGCGGTAAACCGATGGTACGCAAAAACAAAGATGGTTCTACAAAAAAATCAGGAACCAAACGTATTTGGCAGATGGATGACAGTGAAAAACCACGTCGCAAGACCAATGGAACTACGCGTCCAAACACCAAAGCTCCACGAGGTCGTGGACGTAATGGGCGTTAGACTTTGATGATGATTAAAGCTCACTTTGGTGGGCTTTTTTATTGACTATATTTATTAAATCATCAGCTGCACAAGGTCTTGATTCCTATTGGATTCAGCACAATGACACACCTGGATCATAAAAAAATCGGTGCCTAGACACCGATTTTCAATCATCTTTCACGCGATTGGCGATAAACCAAATGGCTTAGATTTTTTCAAGTACAGCATTCAATGTCGCGCTTGGACGCATGACTGCTTCTACTTTAGCAGTATCTACAGCATAATAACCACCAATGTCAGCAGGTTTACCTTGAACAGCCGCAAGTTCAGCAATGATTTTTTCTTCATTGTCCGCTAATGCTTGTGCAAGAGGTGCAAATTTTGCTTTTAACTCTGCATCTTCATCCTGTTCAGTCAAGGCTTCAGCCCAGAACTTCGCAAGATAGAAATGGCTACCACGGTTATCCAACTCACCTGTACGGCGTGAAGGTGATTTGTCATTGTCGAGTAACTTACCTGTTGCTTGGTCTAAAGTTTTCGCAAGCAATTTTGCACGTGCGTTATCTTCTTTAATGCCCATTTCTTCTAAAGAAACAGCCAATGCCAAGAACTCGCCTAGAGAATCCCAACGTAAATGGTTTTCTTCTACAAGTTGTTGTACATGCTTAGGCGCTGAACCACCCGCACCGGTTTCATACATACCACCGCCCGCCATTAACGGAACGATAGACAACATTTTCGCAGAAGTACCCAATTCCATAATTGGGAACAAGTCTGTGAGATAGTCTCGTAAGATGTTACCTGTTACAGAAATTGTATCCAGACCACGCGCAACACGCTCAAGTGTGTAACGCATCGCACGTACCTGAGACATGATTTGAATATCAAGACCAGTCGTGTCATGCTCTTTCAAGTATTTCTGTACTTTCTTGATCAATTCATTTTCATGAGGACGGTATGGGTCAAGCCAGAAAATTGCCGGCATACCCGAGTTACGCGCACGTGTTACAGCAAGTTTTACCCAGTCACGAATCGGTGCGTCTTTCACCTGACACATACGCCAGATATCGCCTTCCTCAACGTTTTGTGACATCAATACTTCACCTGTTTCCAAGTCAGTGATGTTGGCAACACCAGCTGCAGAAACTTCAAAAGTTTTGTCATGAGAACCATATTCTTCAGCTTTTTGCGCCATCAAACCAACGTTTGGCACAGTACCCATGGTACGTGGGTCAAAATTACCATTCCATTTGCAGAAATTAATCATTTCTTGATAAATACGTGCAAATGTAGATTCAGGCATTACAGCTTTACAGTCGTAAGGTTTGCCATCAGCACCCCACATTTTCCCCCCACCACGGATCATCGCAGGCATAGAAGCATCAACAATGACATCGTTTGGTGAATGGAAGTTAGTAATGCCTTTTGCAGAATCAACCATTGCTAATGCAGGACGGTGTTCTTGGCAGGCATGAAGATCTTCAATGATTTCTTCACGCAATGAAGTTGGCAGAGTTGCGATTTTTTCGTATAAACCAGCCATACCGTTATTGACGTTGATGCCGAGTTCATCAAACAGTTTGCCGTGTTTTTCAAAAGCATCTTTGTAATAAATTTTCACGCAGTGACCGAATACGATCGGATGTGAAACTTTCATCATGGTTGCTTTGACGTGTAAAGAGAACAAAATGCCCGCTTCACGACAATCTTCAAGTTCTTTTTCGTAGAAATCACACAGTGCTTTCTTGCTCATGAACATCGAATCAATCACTTCACCTTCTTGAAGTGCAACTTTTGGCTTAAGAACAATTGTTTCACCAGTTGTTGTAATCAATTCCATTTTCACATTGCGTGCACGGTCAAGTGTCATTGACTTTTCACCGTGATAGAAATCACCTTCATCCATGTGAGACACATGGGTTTGTGACCACTGTTTCCATTCACCCATAGAGTGTGGATGTTTTTTGGCATAGTTTTTAACTGCAGCAGGCGCACGACGGTCTGAGTTACCTTCACGCAGTACTGGGTTTACTGCAGAACCAAGACATTTGCTATAACGAGTCTTGATTACTTTTTCTTCTTCAGTTGTTGGATTTTCAGGGTAATCAGGGATTGCATAACCCTTAGACTGAAGTTCCTTAATGCAAGCTGTTAACTGGGCAACAGAAGCACTGATGTTCGGGAGTTTGATAATATTAGTGTCTGGATCTTGAGTAAGACGACCTAACTGTGCAAGGTTGTCAGATACCTTCTGTTCATCGCTTAAATAGTCCGCGAATTCAGCGAGGACACGTGCAGCTACAGAGATATCAGTTTTGACAATCTCTACGCCAGCTGGCTTAGTAAAGGTCTCAATGATCGGCAGTAGCGAATAAGTCGCCAATAGTGGCGCCTCGTCAGTCAGTGTGTAAATGATTGTTGACTTTCCACCAGCCATATATAGCCCCTTGCTGTTGATTGTGTTTTTGAGAACCGAGCTTATGACTCGACTCCTACGAACCGATTTGCTTAAAATTAACCCTGAGAGTATCAGCCTTCATGGTATGAGAGTCAACGTAAGATCTGTGATAACGACATTTCGAAAAAAAATGGTACATCACAAATAGTACATTAAAGCCAATAATCGCACAAAAATTAAGCATTTTTACTGAAAATCATCAATATTTTGGAAATAAACATAATTTTGTAGCTAGAACGGATCGATTATTTAAGGTAAGTGTACAATAAGAATGCGAGCTTTGAAAAATAGACGAACAGCACTGACATGATTTTCAAGCTAAAGTATTCACTGAATAAATACCAAATAAATTTAATTTTCATGCAGCTTCTTTCCATTTTGGTTAACTTATAGTCACAAAACAACAATACTTTTACCTTAATCTTTGATCTAAAAAATCGTTATTAATAAATAATATGTTTATTTTTTCACCGTGTTTTTAATGAAAGAATAAATCTAATCTCACCAAGTCTTCGTATTTCTCAAAACTAATATTAAAACTCTAGAGGTAATATGTTTATGCTGTTACTCATTGCGATACTTATTCAAATTATCACACTTTGGGCTATTTTCTTTTTTGCGCTGAATCGAAACATGGGGGCTGTCAGCACAATAGTGGTTTCAATCTTGGTGGCATTGATCAGTCCGTGGTCACTGATTATTGGTCTTCCACTTATTCTTATCAGCCTGGTGTTAATCATAGATCCTCTACGTATGCAATTCTTGACAAAGCCTGCCTACAATAAGCTTGCCAATGCGATGCCAAGTATGAGTACCACAGAACGTGAAGCGCTTGATGCAGGCACCAGCTGGTGGGAAAAAGAATTGTTTATGGGGGCACCTGATTGGGAAAAATTCAATGATTACCCTTATCCAACGCTTTCAAATGAAGAACAGTCATTTTTGGACAATGAAGTTGAACAACTGTGTCAATTATTGAATGAGTGGGAAATCCATCAGAATAAAGACTTAAATGAACAAACTTGGCAATTCATCAAAGAAAAAGGCTTTTTTGGGCTGATCATTCCTAAAGAATATGGGGGGCGAGAATTTACTTCATTTGCCCAAAGTCGAATCATGAGCAAGATTGCATCTCGCTCATTGACTGCTGCAGTGACATGTATGGTGCCGAATTCATTGGGTCCTGGCGAACTATTACTCAATTATGGAACTGATGAACAAAAAAATCGTTATCTTCCCGGCTTAGCCAAAGGTGAAGAAATTCCATGCTTTGGTCTGACCAGCCCAGAAGCAGGTTCTGATGCTGGCGCAATTCCAGACACTGGTGTTGTATGTTATGGCGAGTTTGAAGGACAACAGACGCTGGGTTTAAAGATGAATTTCTCCAAGCGTTGGATTACCTTAGCGCCAGTGGCCACTGTGGTCGGTTTGGCTTTTAAACTTTATGACCCTGATGGTCTGCTGGGAAATAAAGATAAAACTGAATATGGTATCACCTGTGCACTGATCCCTGCCTCTCATGAAGGGGTCAAGGTTGGACCCCGACACCATCCGGGTGGCTCACCATTTATGAATGGTACTGTTGAAGGACGAGATGTCTTTATACCCATCGACTGGATTATTGGCGGCGCTGAAAATGCGGGGAAAGGCTGGCGTATGTTGATGGAGTGTCTTGCCGTAGGGCGTGGGATTTCATTGCCTGCCCTCTCCACAGCAGCCAGTGAAATGACCTATTTATCTGTAGGTGCATTTGCAAAAATTCGTCAACAATTCAAACTTTCTGTAGGTCAATTTGAAGGCGTTCAAGAAGTCAGTAGTGAAATCGTCAGTGGAACTTATAAACTCGAAGCTTTCCGTTATTTAGTCACCTGCGGGCTCAATCAAGGCGGTAAGCCTGCTGTGATGACAGCAATGGCAAAATACTACGCAACGGAGACCATGCGCAAACTGGTCAACCATGGTATGGACATTACTGGCGGTCGAGGTATTCAACAAGGTCCGCGTAACTTCCTTGCCAACATGTACCAAGCCATTCCAATTTCGATTACGGTCGAAGGTGCAAATATTTTAAGTCGCTCCCTGATGATCTTTGGTCAAGGCTCAATGCGCTGTCATCCGTATTTATTTGAAGAACTCCAGCTTTTACAGGCTGAGGATAAAAGCAGTGCACTGGAAACCTTTAATACCATGCTCTACCAGCATTTAGGTTATACCTTGAATCGGGCTGCACGGGCCTTTACCTATGGTTGGTTTGGTTCAAGCCATCATCGACCAGATTCCTCAGATGACTTTACTCAAGCTTATTATAAAATCATCAATCGCTTGAGTGCAGACTTTGCACTGACCGCGGATATGTGCTTAGGGCTTCTAGCTGGAGACATTAAACGTAAAGAAATGCTTTCAGGACGATTAGCCGATATTCATGCAAATATGTTTATCGCAACGGCGATTCTTAAATTTTATGAGCATGGTCAACGGACTGAAGCGGAACAATTGCATGCCAAACTGGCTTTAGATGAAACGCTTTATCAGGCTCAAGAAGCATTTTTCGGCTTATTTGATAATTTCCCGATCCCAGTCGCCTCGGGTCTGGTAAAGTTTGTATGCTTTCCATTCGGTAGACCGATCAAAAAGCCAAGTGACCGTCAAAAAACTGAAGCAGCTGAACTGATCATGCAGAATAATCCATTCCGTGATTATTTAAAAACCCAGGTCTATTATTCAGTCGATCCAGAGGATGCTTTCGGTCGTATGGAAGCCACCTTTAATTTACTGGCGACAGTAGAAAATGATTGGAATCGCTTTAAAAAAGCTGAATCTAAAGGTGAATATCAAGGTCTTACATTTGAGGAACGTTTGGCAGATGCCGTTAGACGTGGGGCAATTCAGCAAGATCTTGCAGAAAAATTAGCACAGTACAATGCATTGCGCTACGACAGTATGCTCACTGATATTTTTGATGAAAAACTGGAGCAAGTACTGGAATTAGACAATCCACATCTTCGTCAAGCATAGAAGTATTTGAGAGTTTACCATTTTCAATGCTATAAACTTTCCTAAAAAGCAGTGAATCATTTTTCACTGCTTTTTGTTAGACCTTTACCAATAGGCTCATTAAACTATTGTCAGTACAGTGTTAAAAATAGAACAGTTCAGGGAAACAATGATGTCTAAACAAGATTATGAGAATGGCTTAAAAGTACGCAAAGAAGTCATGGGGGAAAGTTTTGTCAAACGTGCTCAAGACAATACAGTGCCATTTACTGAACCATTGCAGGAATGGATTAATGAGCATGCATGGGGTTCAACCTGGCAACGTGAAGGTGTATTGCCGCGTAAATATCGTTCTTTGGTCACCATTGCATTTTTAGTTGCGCAAAAAAGCCCAACTGAACTCAAAGGGCATATTCGTGGCGCTTTAAACAATGGCGCCAGCATCGAAGAAATACAGGAAGTACTTTTACATAGCTTACCCTATTGTGGTGCACCGACTACACAAGAAGCTTTCCGGGCTGCGCTTGAAGTCATCAGTGAATATCAAAGTCAGCATTCTTGACTGCACGCCCTTTTGTTCAATCGCAGATATTCAAGTCCTATCTGCGATTGAATCATCAGTTCCAAAACACATTGAAAGTATAAAAAAATTCATCGACTTCAAAACGAATGTGATAGCCCAATTGCGTCAATTCCGAAGAGAGTGCTCGAATATCTTCTAAGGCTAAGTGCTTAGGTAAAACTGTAAATACTGCGGTATTGCCCTGTCTGGCATTCTCTTCAATCATTTGGGCAAGACGAATCTTGTACAATTCGATATTTAGATTTGAATGCGATGCCAACTTTTTTGCATCATCTGCATGAATGAACATTTTTATTTCCATATTTTTTATTGGGATTGATACAAGATATAAATAAAACCAAAAATACGCTGTTTGGTTTGTGTTAGATCAGGTTTCTCTAAAATCAAACAAAGGCGAAGCTTGCCAGATTCACAAGTTTACATGTCTTCTCATACCATCCGACTGGTTTCCATACCGCCAGTTCATAAAACTCAAAATAAATCCAATGCCTTATTTGAATGAAATTTAACTTTTATGTTTAAAAAGTAAATGATAATTGTTATTATTTACCTCATTTTTAACCTTTAACAATTTGATTGCCTATGAATAGCCAGACTGAACTCGATGCGATTAGTGCGTCAGTTTCAACTCCGACTGTCTCTGCACGAGCTAAATCCACACCCTCCCTTTTCAATTATCGTGTCATGATTTTTTATCGTTTTGCTTTGGCGATTTTAGGAGGCTATTTACTCGCATCCCTTTCCGCCATGGTAATCGGAAAGTATTTTGCAGATTACCGAGCTTCTGCGGCTATGGCGGCAACACTACTTGCTTTCTGTATTCATTGCGCTGCATTTATTTGGGTATTTATGGTCAACAAAACCTTGAAAGCGAGCTTAGGGATCGTTGTTCCATGCATCATTTTATTGGTCATTTTTAAAATGATGGGGAACTAACATGCGTGTCGATGCAAAGGTTGAAGGTCCACGCCAATCCATGTCATGGCTACATACATGGGCAAGTTTGATTCTTGGTTGGTTGCTCTATGCGATTTTTTTAACAGGAACATTGAGCTTTTTCCAGTCAGAAATCTCTGTATGGATGAAACCCGAGACTCACCAATCTGTTCCTAATCCATCGCAGTTACAACAGACCCAAGTTGCCTTAAATTATTTACAGCACAATTATCCTGATGCAGGCAGTTGGACCATTCAACTGCCAAACTCTAGACAAACCACCACTGAATTAAACATCCGTAAACAAGGTGAAGACCTCCAAGCGCGTCGAGGCGGTCAACGTATCACCATTGACAGCGCTACAGGGCAGGTGATTGAAGCACGAGACACACGCGGTGGTGGTTTTATCTATCGCTTCCACTTCGAACTCTATGGTATTGATCGTATCTGGGCGCGTTGGTTGGTGGGTTTAGCCACAATGCTGATGTTTGTTGCAATCATCAGCGGTATCATTACACATAAAAAAATCTTTAAAGATTTCTTTACCTTCCGTTCGGGTAAAGGGCAACGATCTTGGTTGGATGCACATAATGCCACAGCTGTTTTTGCACTTCCTTTTCATATCATGATCACATTGAGTGGTCTGTTACTTCTGATGTTTATGTTCATGCCTTGGGGAATCAACCAAGTCTATGACGATCGACAAGAATTTTTTCAGGAAATGCGTGGCGGTGTTCAACAGAATAATGCACGCAACCGAGGTGTAGAAAATCGTATTGACGTCGCAAACAAAGCTCAAAATGGGCAAGTTCAACCAACTGGAGGAAATGCACAAGGTTCACGTGGCGAAAGAGATGCTCAACATCAACCGGAAACTGGGCATCCTGCCCCACTCACTGATTTAGCTCCGATGATTGCAAAAGCACAAACACAGTGGAAAGATAATCCAATAGCATCTATTCAAATCATTGCACCCAATACTTCCAATGCAAGCATTGAACTTCGTGCAGTCTATGCAAAAAGCGTGATACAGCGTGGTGTATATCCTGTTTTAAAGTTTGATGGCGTTACGGGTAAAGATATCTCTGATGATCTACAAGCCAGAAATACCTCTGTTCCCATGGGCATATACAATGTTGTAACTGTCTTACATGAAGCACGCGGACTAGATTTAACTTTCCGTTGGTTATTGTTCTTTTCAGGTGTTCTTGGCACTTTAATGGTTGCTACGGGCTTGATCTTGTGGTGTGTAAAACGGGCACCGCAACAGCAAAAACAAGGTTATAAATCTTTTGGCTATCGCTTTGTGGAAGTGATGAATATTGCTGCTGTAATTGGATTACCGATTGCTTGTGCTGCTTATTTCTATGCCAATCGTTTCATCCCATTTGAAGTAGAAACACGCCTGAACTGGGAAATTCGCGCATTCTTTATGGCATGGCTCGCAAGCTTAATTTATGCAGTCATCCGACCACACCGTCAGGCTTGGCTAGAACTTTTAATGTTGGCAACTGTTGCCTATGCCCTGTTACCGTTCATCAATTTTATGACAGGCGGTCAAGCACTGTGGAACAGTATTGCCAATGGTCAATGGATGATTGCCTCTTTTGATTTCATGACATGGGCGATCGCAATTTTGTTTTTCTTTTCATTTTATAAAGTGAAAAAACACAAAGGGCTTCCTGTCAAAAAAGCTAAAAATGCAGCAGCAACCAAGGAGCTCACGGTATGATTTTCTTCTTGTTGATCTGGTCTATCTCCAGTTTGGCGATGATTGGACTCGCCAGCTCCATGTCAAAGCATCAAAAACAAATATATGGTCATGAATTGGCAGAAAATCCTACGCTGTTTGCGACACTGTCAGGTTGGGGCTTATTGTCCATTTCCTTAATTATCTGTTTAATGTCAGGAAAGCCAAGTAGTATGCTGAGCCTATGGGTAGGCATACTCACCTTTTCAGCATTATTTGTAGGATCGCTATTGAGCTATTGCAGCGCTCAAATAAAAACTGCGGCAATCATCTGCTTTATTGTAAGTTGTATTGCAGGCATCGCCCTCCTCGTCTAAATTGTTTAATCAAAATCAGTTATACTATCAAGCCAATCCTTAGATTGGCTTTTTTGTTTAAACCTTTTTGTGCTTATACTGGTATTTTTATGTCTAACCCACTTTCAATCCCTTCAGAATTGTTAAATCGTGCTGCGATGGGAAATCCTGCTGCACAATTTGAACTTGCTGAAATTTATATGCAAAGTGAGGATGAAGATAACAATCAACTCGCTGAAGAATGGGCACTGAAAGCAGCACAATTAGGTCATGTCGAAGCCATGTACTGGTTGGGTGAAGGCTATGCTTATTATGCAAAAGAGATTTTGGAAGAAGATCCTGAGGAGTCCAAAACCTACTTCGAACACGCACATCGCTGGTTAGAACAAGCAGTCAAGCATCAACACCCTGCTGCACTGTTAGAATTATCGAATTTTTATCGTCGTGGTGATGTGGTTGAAAAAGACCTGCTTAAATCTGTTGAACTGCTAGAGCAAGCAGCGAAATTAGGCGAAATTCAAGCCATGCGTGATTTAGTCTGTGTCTATGAACACGGTTTAGGTGTTGAAATTGATGATGAAAAAGCAGACTTTTGGGCAGAAAAAGCCAAGCTTGCTGAAGATACTGAAAAATAAAACAGTGCATCAAGTCTAAACTGAATGGACTTGATGCTGAAATTCTCTGGGTACTCAAATACACAAAAACATCTAATCACGTTGAGGCATAAAGCATTTTTCAAATATTTCGGACTGATTTTGGATTTCATCCCTTTTCAAAAAATGAAACCAGTTCACTCTTGTATTGTTCGATCATTGATTTACAAATCTGAATTGATTTTGCCTCAGTGAACACAATTTAACTTAATGCACTCATTTTTCGTTTTCAATAATAGAAATACAAACCTTGATTCATACTTCTATCATCTCGTCTTGGCATTTCGCCTTGAAAAGTTTAAATACGGTCCAAAACAGGCTGTTGATAATTAAATTTCATCTGCTCTTCAATAGCCAAGGCTATATTGAATACTTTTTGTTCCTGAAAAGCTGGACCTATGATTTGTAATCCAACCGGTTGTCCATCAACCAAGCCGCAGGGAATGCTTAAAGCGGGTAAACCTGTTAAATTACTCGGACCGGTAAAGCGAATAATATGATTCAATAAATCAACATTTTCACCATTAAGTTTTGCAACTGAACTGTCTATATCCGGTGGTAAAATAGGTAATGTCGGTGCAATCAAAACATCAACTTCTTTGAAGACTTGAGCAAATTGTTGTTTTAGCTCCCTTCTCAATTGTTGGGCTTGTAAATATTCAACTGCCG
Organism: Acinetobacter sp. Res13-Abat-PEC15-P4-01; assembly: GCF_015676285.1. NCBI lineage: Bacteria > Pseudomonadati > Pseudomonadota > Gammaproteobacteria > Moraxellales > Moraxellaceae > Acinetobacter > Acinetobacter sp. Res13-Abat-PEC15-P4-01. The sequence goes on from NZ_JADAIN010000037.1 coordinate 38,777, forward strand.
TTGGCAACTCACCCAATTCAAATAATAGACGAATGTCATCGCCAAAATCATTTGGGCGCTGCTGTAAATCATCATGGTGAATTGTAGAAGCTTCGGACAGGCTCGTCACCAACTCTACATATTCAGCATTTTGCAGTGCCGGGATTGCAACCTGCTTAATGATCGCACCACGTTGCTCAAGCTGAGCAATTTGTTCACGAACTAATTTTTCAATCGGCGCATCAACTTGATGAAAGAAATAGTCTTCATTGATACCAATTACTTTGCCTTTGACATCACTATTGAGCAAGGCAAGATAATCTGGAATTTCAACACGTTTAGAGGTCGGATCACGTTCATCAAATCCTGCTATTACTTTTAACATAGCCGCAGCGTCAGCGACAGTTTTTGCCATTGGTCCAATATGGTCTAAGGTCCATGCTAATGGAAAACAACCATATTTTGCGACTAAACCATGAGTGGGCTTTAATCCAACTAAACCACATGCTGAAGATGGGATACGAATTGAACCTGCCGTATCTGTTCCCAATGTAATGGTAGACATTCCAGAAGCAACCGCTGCACCAGAACCACCACTTGATCCTCCAGGAATCTTATCAAGATTCCATGGATTTCGGCATGCACCAAAGTGTGGACTGTTATTTGTAATGCCCCATGCATACTCGTGCATATTTAACTTACCGATAATGATTGCACCAGCGTCCTTGAGTTTGGAAATCACAGTTGCATCATCATTAGAAATAAATTGGGCATGAATTTTAGAAGCCATGGTAGTCACTTCACCACCAATATAAATATTGTCCTTGATACCCATTGGGATACCATGGAATATACCCTTATATTTTCCTTGTGCAATTTCTGCGTCTGCTTGAGCAGCCTCTGCCAAAGCTTTATCTGCACGAAAAGAAATATATGCATTGATTTCCGTATTGTAATCTTGAGCATGCTGTAATACGAGTTGCGTTAAATCTACTGAACTGATACGACGATCTTCAATACCTTTAGCCAATTCAATAACAGAAAGGCTCAATACCTCTTTATTTAACATGATCGCCTCCTGCTGTATTGATGATGCAGATATCATCGTCGTTTTTAATTTGGGTCCGTACCGTTTTTTTTAGCGCTTTGATTCCTTTCCATCTTTGTTCTAATTCTGCTTGAGTTTTTGGATTAACCGGTATATCAAGTTGTTCCAATATTTTTGTTGCACTAATATCCATTATTATCACCGTCCTTTTTGAAAATTATATTTTCAGATTAACTATCCGATTACCAGAAAACTTGGGTTTCAACAAAATAATAATTCTTTAATTACATCCATAAAGATTATTTAACAGGCAATCAGCTCCAATTTAATTGGATATAAAAATTATAATATTAGACCTAGGTTGAATTGACACAGAAAACCATTTTTAAGAAATGCATCACTTAACAGCATAAAAACAATAATAAAAATAATCTCTTATAAACAATACAGTTTCACTTACAAGCAATACGCTTAAATTTAAACCTGCATTAACTCCTGTTAATTTTTTATGACAAAAATTAACTGCCTAAAAATCACAAAGGTATAATTATTAAAAATATATTCTTAAAATTTAAAAAAAATATACGTGTAGCTTAAAACTCTATTTAGATTAGCGATCCGAATATTCAGTATGTTAGATATTCATAATCATCTGAAAAAAACATCTGATTTCGCTCATCCTCTCCTTATATCTACTGGCTTTAATTATTAATTTTATTTCTCTTTATCGCAGTATTAAATTTCATCTAAACACTTAAATTCAATGTTTTGATATTGACTCGTGTAAATCGCGCTATCAAAAATAATATGGCTCGAAATATCATGGATGATCTGTTCTTGGAACAGAACTTCTTTTTCCAGTATGGCATTCCAATATTCTGGCTGATCTGAAAAGTTTTGATAGTAGTCCAACACTTCAATCACTGCACTGAACAATGCCACCAATGCTTGAGATTTAGATTGTTTTGCAACCATCATTGCAAAAGCATCTAAGCAAATCACCTCTATTTCATCAAGTGTTTCATAATCATCAGTATATTCATCTATGACCGCATTGCTGCGCTGAATCTTCTGTTGATAGTCAATCAAAAGCTCGTGATCGATATCGTCAAACAACTGGGATTTATTGATCGTAATTTTATAGTTTTTTTCAATATAAAAATAAAATAGAGGTAATTTCTCATAAAAACTGAAAATCGCTTTGACCAGACTCTTGCGTTGTTCAATTGAGGCTTGTTCAATTGATTGCTTAAGTGCAAAGGTATGTAAATCAATGATTTTAACGATATCTATCATTTTCAGTCCCAATACTGACTTTTTAAAACCATAAAACCAATCCAAAGAAAAAGCAAAGTCATCACACCTACAGTAAATATCACACTGATTAACAGATATCTCAGCCAAGCGGGTCGACGATTGAGCGCTTGACTAAAACCAGACAGATGCCTTTTTAATTGTCCTACTGCATACATCGAACCTGCAATAGTCACTGCAAAAACAAAAATATATTGAACAATAAAAATTATTTTAGCGAGCCAAGATCCTCGTAAATCAAACCAATGCTGAGAATAAAATAAAAAAGCATCATGGGGTTGTGCCGGATTGATCCAAACTTCAAATTCATGATTTTGCACTGACATTTCAAACTTCTGCTGCGAATATTGCATCAAAGTATCAGATTGATCCGTGAACCACAGATAATACTGTCGAGCAATATCCGGTTGTTCAACCGTATAGATCTGGTGTCGATAATCATACTCATAGATCACATTCATATAGGCAAAACTGGTACTGCGCCCGATTCGATACCGTTCAGCTGAATGATCAATGAGCTTGACATGTTGTGCTTTTTCCCATGTCGGATGCCAGAGCTTAAATTCTTCAAATTGTATACGTGGCGAAGCGGTATAAATACACTGCAAAATCAAATAACCACAGATCAATACCAAACCATGCAGATAACCATGTTGGGAAAATGAATATTGTCGTCCTAGAAATACATAGAAAATAATATAGAGGAAAAATACATAGAGAAAAATGTGAATATTCTCATCCGCAATAAAATAGAAAAATATGCCAAAAATCACAAATACAGCTACAAATAGAGCGCCTAAATATTGTTTGATTTGATGTGAATGCATTATTTGCCTTGATTATGATCTTGATCGCTTTATTGATGCTGAACTATTTTTCATACAGATTTTGCCCAAAAACTAATTCTATCTTTTAGTTGAATATTAACCAACTACATTTGAACTCTAATAAAATCTAGGTACAATAGTCGCCAGTCGAGGGATGCTGCGACTTTTTCACAGGCACATAAATGTGAAATCGCTAGGCTCGACGATTCGGTCAGACATGCGTACTGATCAACAACGGCATCCGCGAACTGAATGATCAATATTTGTTATTTATAAAGGAGATCGTGATGAACGCGGTTAATGCTTCATTTACAGATTATAAAGTTGCTGATATTTCACTTGCCGATTACGGTCGTAAAGAAATCAAACTGGCTGAAGCAGAAATGCCAGCATTGATGGGTTTACGTAAGCGTTATTCAGCAGCAAAACCACTTGCTGGTGCAAAAATTCTTGGTTGTATCCATATGACCATCCAAACCGCTGTTTTAATTGAAACATTGGTTGAACTTGGCGCAGAAGTGCGTTGGACATCATGCAACATTTTCTCTACCCAAGATCATGCTGCAGCGGCTATTGCAGCTTCTGGCATTCCAGTATTTGCTTGGAAAGGTGAAACTGAAGAAGAATACATGTGGTGTCTTGAACAGCAGATTAATGTAAATGGCAAACCTTGGGATGCCAACATGATTTTAGATGATGGCGGTGACTTAACTGCTGTTGTTCATGAAAAATATCCTGAACTCATCGCTAAAATTCATGGTATCACTGAAGAAACAACAACAGGTGTACAGCGCCTGCATGAAATGTTCCGTGACGGAACATTAAAAGTTCCAGCAATCAATGTCAATGACTCTATTACCAAGTCGAAGAATGACAACAAATATGGCTGCCGTCACTCGCTGAATGATGCGATTAAACGTGGTACAGATATGCTGTTATCTGGACGTCGTGCACTTGTCATTGGTTATGGTGATGTAGGTAAAGGTTCAGCTCAATCACTTCGTCAGGAAGGCATGATCGTTCGTGTTACCGAGATTGATCCGATCTGTGCAATGCAGGCGTGTATGGATGGCTATGAAGTTGTTTCTCCATATAAAAACGGCATTCAAACAGGCAAGAAAGAAGATATTAACTTAGATCTTCTTCAAAATACGGATCTGATTGTAACCACAACAGGTAACTATCACGTATGTGACTCAGCGATGCTTGACACATTAAAAGCGGGTTCTGTTGTGTGTAACATCGGTCACTTCGATACCGAAATTGATACCAACTATTTACGTGGCTACAAATGGGTTGAAGTTAAACCTCAAGTACATCAGGTCTATCGCACAGAAAATGAAAATGATTATTTAATTCTTCTTTCTGAAGGTCGTTTGGTCAACTTAGGCAATGCTACAGGTCACCCATCACGTGTGATGGACGGTTCATTCGCCAACCAAGTATTAGGTCAAATGCACTTATTTGCTGAAAAGTTTGCTGACCTTCCAGAAGATCAAAAAGCTGCAAAAATCCGTGTCGAATTAATTCCTAAAAAACTTGATGAGGAAGTTGCTGCTGCAATGGTTGCAGGTTTCGGTGGTGTATTGACACAATTGACTCAAGAACAAGCAGACTACTTAGGTGTGCAAGTTGAAGGTCCGTTTAAATCTGAAGCTTATAAATACTAAGTTTTCATCCGCTCCCCCTTACTTTTAAAGTTTATGTATTGAAAGTAGACATCCTCTCCTCTGCGAGAGGATGGGGTAAAAGTGAAAACACATTAAAAAGCATTTATAAAAAAGGATTTAATCATGAGCAAACGTATTCCCATCTCGTTTGAGTTTTTCCCAACCAAAACCGATGCAGGTGCGGAAAAACTTAAAGTCGTTCATCAAGAACTGCAACAATTCAATCCAGAGTTTTTTTCGATTACTTATGGTGCTGGTGGTTCAACCCGCGAACGAACCTTAGCCGCAATTTCTGACTTCAACGGTAAAGGTACTCCTGTTGCCCCACATCTTTCATGTATTGGAGATGATAAGGCGCGCATTGCTGAATTATTAGATATTTATAAAGCACAAGGGATTGATCGTATCGTTGCATTACGCGGTGATTTACCTTCAGGTCAAGTCGGGCTAGGTGAACTCCCTTATGCGATGGATTTGGTTCGTTTTATTCGTGAACATACAGGCGACCACTTTAAAATTGAAGTCGCAGCATACCCCGAGATGCATCCTCAAGCAGAAAGCTATGATGCAGATATTCAACACTTTGTTGAAAAAGTAAATGCAGGGGCAAATGCAGCGATTACTCAATTTTTCTTTAATCCCGATGCCTATTTCTATTTTGTGGACCGCATCCAGAAAGCAGGGATTGATATTCCAGTCGCACCAGGCATCATGCCAATTACCAATGCCAGTAATTTGATTCGTTTTGCTGACGGTACAGGTGCTGAAATCCCACGCTGGATTCGTAAACAACTGGCTACTTATGGTGACGACTCTGCCAGTATTAAAGCTTTTGGTCATGAGGTTGTGATTAAGCTGTGTGAACGCCTCATCGCAGGCGGTGCCCCTAGTCTGCACTTTTATACAATGAACCACACTGAACCAAACCGCCAACTTGTTCTTGATCTTGGCTTAGCTTAAACCAAAAAATTGATTTCCCGACTTGTGAGTGAAACTGAATGCCTCGCTTTTATATTGAAACGGATTTGGCTGTCAATACGACAGTTGAACTGACTGAAACCGTATTTCATCATTGGGTCAAGGTATTGCGCGCACAAGTTGGTGAACATGCCATCTTGTTCAACGGACAAGGGGGTGAATATGAAGTGCGCCTAACAGAGGTGACTAAAAAGTCTGCATCTGTTTGGATAGAATCATTTCATCCAGATAATCGTACTCCGGCTTTTACAACATTGCTTGGGCAAGTCATGAGTAAAGGCGATCGTATGGATTATGCCATTCAGAAAGCAGTTGAGCTTGGTGTGACCGAAATTCAGTTACTGACTTCTGAACGTTGTGAAATGCGTTTAAAATATGATCGCGACCAGAAAAAACTTGATCATTGGCAAGGTATTGCGATTGCTGCCTGCGAACAGTGTGGGATGAATATTGTTCCTAGAGTTCTTGCTCCCCTCAGCTTACAGAGCTGGCTGGAAAGTCAGTTACCCGAGACTCGATTTGTTCTCGCTCCTGAAAAAGAGCAAAGCGACGTTCTTGCAAATGCCTCACTCAATCTTGCCCTGTTGATTGGTCCTGAAGGTGGGCTGAGTGAAGCTGAAATCATAACAGCCAACCAATTCGGTTTTAAAAATTGGTGTATTGGTGAACGAGTACTGAGAACCGAGACAGCCCCCGTGGTTGCCTTGTCTATTTTGAATTATTATTTCCCATTAAAGTGACTCAGTTCACACAAAGCAATTGCAAATTTGGTGATTTCACAGTATTTTAATAGCAAAGAGACTATTAATTAACAAATTTTCAATAGTTGCTCCCTTAAACCTACGCATTCTAAAAATAGCAGAGGTGCAACAGCGAATGAATGATGTTCAGGAAGAGCTTCTTTCATATGATGTGAATTCATCGAACATCAGAAAGACTGTTAAAAATATCCGAATATTTTTTATTTGGGTATTTTTTACGTGCATATGTGATGCCTTTATTTATCTTTATTTGTTTAAGACACATACCGATTTATTGACATCTTGGTTTGCTGTCACTGTTGTCTTTATACTGTTTATCTGTATTTTTTTAACCTGTATGCTTTATCAAAAGAACAAACAATCTTTTAAGCATATACATGTTTTTTTTCAATTTTTCAGTTTAATTCTAGGTACTCTATTTGGTATTGGCATCTATATTGTCAATTTAGAATTGACCAGATTACCCGATACACTCAATCCATTTTACTCTTTTCTTTTATCCAGTTTTTTGCTGAGCTTTTCTTATGTAATGGCAATGAACTTTCTGAATCAGAGATTTAGTTATTTTACAGCCTTGTTTGTTCCCTCTTCGATTCCAGTTTTCAGCATTCCCTTACTGTTTCCACAAAATACCAATGAAGTATATAGCACAGTATTTATTGTGTGGTTTGCCTTGTTATTTTTTAGTGCCTATATCTCACATAAGATTTACTTAAATTCAGAAATTCTAAACCTAAAGAATCGAATTTTGATTAGACAATCGCAACAACAACTTGAAGAATCAAAAGGATTACAGCTTCAACTCAAAAATGAAATTTCCAAAACTCAAACCATGAAAAATGAGTTGCAACTGCATAATCATTTATTAGAACAGAAAGTAAAAGAACGAACCTATGATTTTAAGCAGATGAATGATCGCCTTGAAAATCATCAAGCCAATCTTACCTTTGCACATGAAACAGCAGGCATCCATTCATGGGTCTGGAACATAGAGAAGCGTACATTCGAAATAGCCGATTCAAAAAGCGATGCTGAATTCAGACAATTAAATCTTAAACAAAACAATGTCGATGATTTCATTCATCCTGAAGATATTGAAAATTATAAGACCTTGCTCAAACAGCACCTCAAAGGAAAGACTGAACGTTTTGAAGCAATCTATCGTGTAAAGCGTGACAATCAATGGTGCTGGATTCAGGATATTGGTAAGGTCGTTTCAAAAAACTTTAACAATAAACCATTAAGAATGGTGGGTATTCAACGAAATATTCAAAAAGAAAAAACAGACCAAGAAAAACTGAAACTGGCCGCGAATGTTTTAGAGCAAGTGGCTGAAGGTGTATTTATTTTAGACAATAATTTGTGCTATTTAGAAGTAAATCCCTATTTCGAACAACTTCTGGCTTATAAAGAAAATGATTTGATCGGCCGCCATCTCTTTGATATCACCATCAACAACAATGCACGTACTGAAAAAATGTATACGGTGATTACCCAAAGCTTAGTCCAACATGGCGAATTTGAATCAGAATTGCAAATTGATTTTACGTCTGGGAAAAAGCTGGTTCTTTGGGTACACATCAATGCTATTTATGATGAAAAAAATAAAATTTCAAACTATGTGGGTATTATTACTGACTTGACGGATCGTAAAAAACAGGAACAAAGACTCTCCTATCTGGAACATTACGATATTCTCACCGATCTGCCCAACCGCTTTTATTTCAAACAACGCTTGCATCATTATTTAACCCATTATTCAAGTACATTTAAAAACTTTGCGGTTTTACGGATTAACATTGACCGTTTTAAACTGTTCAATGAGTTCATGAGCCATAAAGAAGGTGATGAATTACTCAAACGAGTGGCGCATCGTTTAAGATTATGCTGTAGCAGCGCATCCCTTATTGCCTACTTAAACAATGATGATTTTGCTGTGATATACAATTTAAACAGCAATATCAATATTCATCAGCACGCACAAAACATCTTAGATGCATTTAAACAGCCATTTGATATCAATGCACAGGAACAAACCATCACGCTTTCAATTGGGATTGCGCTGTATCCTGAACATGGTTTGCAATTGGATAGTTTAAATGGTCATGCCGAATCTGCTTTACGAGAAGCCAAACGTTTAGGCGGCAATACAGTCTATTTCTATTCCGATAAGAAAACACCTTTACTTAATCAAGGTATAAATTTAGAAAGTGAACTCAGAAAAGCAATTAAACATAAAGAGTTAACCGTCCACTACCAGCCTAAAATCTGTGTCAAAACTCAACGTATCTATGGTTTTGAAGCTTTAGTGCGCTGGCAGCATCCTACACTGGGCTATATTTTGCCGGACATTTTCATTCCACTCGCAGAAGAAACCAGTCTAATTTCCGATATCGGATTGATCGTGCTGCATGAAACCTGTAAACAGATTCAGTATTGGCAATCTCTAGGCTTTGACCATTTTCGAGTATCCATCAATATTGTTGCTCAACAAATCTATCGTGGTCAGTTGATTGAAGACATTGACTATGCGCTTAAAAAATACAATATTTCCGGTGATATGCTTGAACTTGAACTCACCGAATCTTCTTTATTTGAAAAGTCTGACCAAGTCAATTTGCTTTTAAAACAACTCAAAGACCGTCATATTTCAATTTCTTTAGATGATTTCGGTACAGGCTATTCTTCGCTTGCTTATCTCACCAGTTATCCCTTTGATATTTTAAAAATTGACAAAGCATTTATTTCAAAAATTGGTCAAGAAAAAGATGAAGCGATTGTCAATGCAATTATTGCCATGGGAAATGCCATAGGTATTACGCTGGTCGCCGAGGGTGTTGAAACCAAAGAACAAGCTTTATTTTTAGAAAAACACGGATGCTATATTTTACAAGGATTCTATTTTTCAAAAGCACTTTCTTCAGCAGACAGTACAAAATATTTAGAACAGCACAAGCTTATTACGATTTGTTAATTCTTTTAGACTTCAAATCTATAAGTTTGTTGGAAATAACTACTTTTTGACTGTCGGTATTGTTCAACAAATGTTATATTCGATCAAATTTAGTCAAACCACCAGCCTCGCTGGAACATGTAATAATCGAGATTCAGATGGATGATCAATCTTTAAAACAGCAAGCCCTTTACTATCACGAATTTCCAACACCAGGAAAAATCAGCGTTACGCCAAGCAAGCAATTGGTCAATCAACATGACCTAGCCCTTGCCTACTCTCCTGGCGTCGCAGCACCTTGTTTAGAAATTGAAAAAGACCCTTCTAAAGCAGCGCTTTATACTGCGCGTGGTAATTTGGTCGCAGTGGTCAGTAATGGTACAGCCGTTTTAGGACTGGGTAATATTGGTCCATTGGCATCTAAGCCAGTCATGGAAGGTAAAGGCGTACTCTTTAAAAAATTTGCGGGTGTCGACGTTTTCGACATCGAAATTGCTGAAAATGATCCGGATAAAATTGTTGACATCGTAGCAGCACTAGAACCTACGTTTGGCGGGATCAACCTCGAAGATATTAAAGCGCCTGAATGTTTCTATATTGAACAAAAGCTTCGTGAACGCATGAAAATTCCTGTGTTTCATGATGACCAACACGGTACTTCGATCATCGTTGGCTCTGCGCTTCTCAATGCCTTGCAATTAAACGGCAAGAAAATTGATGAGATCAAAATTGTCGCTTCTGGCGCAGGCGCTGCCGCACTTTCTTGTTTAGATTTACTTTGCGCAATTGGTGCGAAAAAAGAAAACATCATTGTAGCCGATTCGCGTGGTCTATTAACCACAAAACGTGAAGGCCTAGATGAGTCTAAAAAGCGTTATGTCCAGGATATTGAAGGCTCTCAAATCGCAGATGTGATTGCAGATGCGGATATGTTCTTGGGTCTTTCAGCAGCGGGGATCTTGACCAAAGAAATGGTTAAGGTGATGGCCGCTGATCCAATTATCTTTGCCCTAGCCAACCCGGATCCAGAAATTCTGCCTGAACATGCGCATGAAGTACGTCCAGATGTGATTATGGCAACAGGTCGTTCGGACTATCCAAACCAAGTGAACAATGCGCTGTGCTTCCCGTATATTTTCCGTGGTGCGCTTGATGTTGGTGCAACAACGATTAATGAAGAAATGAAGATTGCTTGCGTACATGCAATTGCACGTATGGCACATGTTGAAGCAGACGCGGCATCTTATGGTGAAAAGTCTGCATCATTTGGTCGTGATTATTTAATTCCACGACCGCTTGATCAACGTCTGATTTTGGAAATTGCACCTGCTGTCGCTCAAGCTGCGATGGACTCAGGTGTGGCGAGCCGTCCAATTGCTGACTTCTCTGCTTATCGTCAACGTTTATCTGAGTTTGTATATAACTCAGCATTGATGATGAAACCTATTTTTGCGCAAGCAAAAACTGCACCTAAACGTATTGCTTATGCTGAAGGTGAAGATCTTCGTGTATTGCGTGCAGTGCAGATTGCTGTAGATGAAGGTTTAGCACAACCTATTCTCGTGGGTCGTACTTCTGTGATCGAAGCCAACATCAAGAAATTGGGCTTACGTCTAGAACACGGTGTAAACATCACGATTGTTGATCAAGAGAAAAATCCTGATTACGATAAGTTTGCAGATGATTATTACAACTTGATGCAGCGCAAAGGCGTTACGCCTGAGTATGCTCAACGTGAGTCACGCCGTCGCTCTACACTCATCGCTGCAATGTTGGTTCGTCATGGTTTAGCAGATGGCATGTTGTGTGGTACCTATGCAAGTTACGACATTCACTTAGATTTCGTTAAAAATGTGATTGGTCTGAAAGATGGTCGTAGCACATTCTTTACCTTGAATGCTTTAATGCTTGAAGATCGCAATATTTTCATTGCTGATACTTATGTAAATACCAACCCAACTGCTGAACAGCTCGCTGAAATGACGATTCTAGCTGCAGAAGAAGTTCGCCGCTTTGGTGTAACACCACGTGTTGCATTATTGTCGCACTCTAGTTTTGGTTCAGATCAAAATGATCCAAGTGCACAGAAAATGCGTAAAGTCTTTGAAATCTTGACAGAGATTGCACCTGAGTTGGAAGTAGAAGGCGAAATGCATGCAGATGCAGCACTGGATGAAAATATTCGTCATTTTGCATTCCCAAATTCACGCTTCAAAGGTTCTGCAAACTTGTTGATTATGCCAAATCTTGATGCGGCAAACATTTCATTCAACTTGTTAAAATCAACCTCAGGCAACAATGTGACGATCGGTCCTATTTTGCTTGGCGCTGCCAAACCAGTACATATCTTGACGCCGACTGCAACAACACGTCGTTTGGTGAATATGACTGCTTTAACTGTTGCTGAAATTCAACAAGCACAAGGCTAATTGAGCTGTGTCGTGAATCCCAAGGAACTTTAGTCAAGCAACTCAAGTTCTGTACTTGAGAAAACCTCTATTCTGTTGCATGATGGCATCAAGAATAGAGGTTTTTTCATGCAAGTTTATTTAGTAGGCGGTGCCGTTAGAGATCATTTACTCGGACATCCCTATCACGAAAAAGATTATGTTGTGGTTGGTGCAACACCAGAACAACTTCTTGCCCAAGGTTACCAACCTGTGGGAAAAGATTTCCCTGTGTTTTTACACCCAGAAACAAAAGAAGAATATGCACTCGCACGTACTGAACGTAAGTCGGGACATGGATATCATGGCTTTGAATTTTTTACCGATCCTGCCGTCACTTTAGAAGAAGATTTGATTCGTCGCGATCTGACCATCAATGCCATGGCAATGGACGATGCCGGTCAAGTCTATGATCCCTATCACGGGCAGGATGATTTAGAGCATAAAATTTTACGTCATGTTTCCAGTGCTTTTGCAGAGGACCCTTTGCGTGTGCTCCGTGTTGCACGTTTTGCTGCCCGATATGCGCAATACGGTTTCCGTATAGCCGATGAAACCATTGCACTCATGCGCCAACTGGCTGAATCTGGTGAGTTGCAAGCCTTAACACCAGAACGGGTCTGGAAAGAAACCTCACGCGCTTTAATGGAAGATCATGCCGATGTTTATTTTGAAGTATTACGTGAGTGTGGTGCTTTAAAAGTTCTATTTCCGGAAATTGATGCACTTTTTGGCGTACCGCAACGACCTGAATACCATCCAGAAATTGACTGTGGCATTCATACCCTCATGTCTCTGCGACAAGCTTGCAAAGCCCAATACGCTTTAGATGTGCGCTTTGCTGTACTGGTTCACGACTTAGGGAAAGCCCTCACGCCTAAAGATGAGCTTCCGCGTCATATCATGCACGAAGAACGTGGTATTCAACCTGTTACAGCAGTATGTAATCGTTTACGTGTACCGACCCAAACCAAACAACTGGCGCTTGCTGTATGTAAAGAGCATTTAAAATGCCATCAAGCCTTTACTTTAAAAGCAGGTACATTATGGCGTTTACTACAACGTTTAGATGTATTGCGCCGTCCTGAGCGTGTTGAGGCATTTGTGCAAGCCTGTGAATGTGATGCAAAAGGTCGCTTGGGTTTAGAAGATCGTGAATACCCGCAAGCCAATTACCTTTTGGATGCCATGAAAACTGTACGGGGCATCAAAGCCTCAGACTTACCACCAGAGGTTCAAGGCGCGGATATTGGTGAGATGCTGATTCAAAAGCGTATCGATGCGATTGCAAACTTAAAACATCAATCAGGTCATCATCATCATACAGTTTAAAAAAAACCTCTCAGCGTGAGAGGTTTTTTATTCATGGACGACTCTAAAACCTGAAACAATTAATATTGTTGCCTGTAAAATGAATATGACCATTCAATATATTCACCTATTGCCCGAACAACATGAACAATAGGTGAAAAAATACTTTTAAGATACATCCGCAGGAAATGTAATCACCTTTTCCAGTTTTATTTGGTTCATCACCACCATCAATAGGCGGTCAATCCCCAACGCTATCCCTGCACACTCCGACATATTCGGCAAAGCCGCCAGTAAATACTCATCGACAGGCATCACATGTAAACCGAGTTTTTCACGCTCAGCATTATCTGCTTGAAAACGGCTTCGTAAAATCTCTGCATCAATCAATTCATCATAGGCATTGGCAAGCTCAAGTCCTTCGATATACAGCTCAAAACGTGCAGCAACCAACTCACCATCTTCATCAATTCTAGTCTTTGCCAATGATGCCAATTCTGGTGGGAAATCAGTTAAAAATACGGGTGTATCAAAGCCTAAACTCGGTTCAACCAGATGTGAAAATAACAAATCCATATATGCCAAACGGTCATCACCCAAATCCAGATTTAACCCGACTCGATGGGCTGCATCTTTGAGTTCTGATAAAGTTGCCTTAAGTGGATTTAAATCTAAACGATCAATAAATGCGTGTTTATAACTCAAGACTGTCGGACGGACATCAGCAAAACGTTCAGCCAAAACAACATTTAACAGGTCTGTCACTTCAAACATCAAGTCTTTTAAACTAAAGTGCGGGCGATACCACTCCAGCATGGTAAATTCACTGTTGTGTTTACGACCATGCTCATCATCACGAAACACTTTGCAAATTTGATAAATTGAGCCACTGCCACTTGCCAATAAACGCTTCATCGCAAATTCAGGAGAGGTCTGTAAATAATGTGTTTGCATTTTCCCCTGTAGATGGCGTTGTACCTGTATTGAAGCCAAATGAACATCTGTGACACCCGCTTGCGACAAGATGGGTGTTTCAACTTCCAAAACATTCCGTTGCTCAAAAAAATGACGAATTTGCCGATACATGTTTGCACGTGCTTTCAATGCATGAATATCACAAGTCGGTTTAAAGTTAATCGTCATGCTTTTGGACCTCCATGAGCAGACCATTCACGGCGTAGGGGATAGCTTTTACGGAGAAAATCAAATGCTTTTTGATCCACTTTTCCATCTTTTAGGCAGTCACGCAAATTGTCATCATCACGTTGAATATTATAGATTTCAGTCAAATAGTTTTTTAGGGTCTGTTTAATACTATTGCCATAGAAGTATTGTTCACAGGCAGGCAATTGTGATTCAAACTTTTTATGATTTAAGTATTCGAAGCGTTTACAGAACGCCTCATAGACCATCTGCGTTCCTCTAGCCTTACCTTCTAAACTATATCCTGCAATATGTGGTGTCACGAGAGTAATTAAATCAAGTAAGCGTTGTGAAATTTCAGGCTCATGTTCAAATACATCTAACACAACTTTACGTCGGGTCGTTAAAATATCTGCAATCAATGCCGCCTCTTCAACCACGGCACCACGCGCAGAATTGATGAGAATTGTTTCAGGAGACATCATCGCCAATCTTTCAGCGTTGATCAAATGATGTGTTGGATATTGCCCTGTGTGGGTTATGGGTACATGCAGGGTCACAGCATTGGAATTCTTCAGTAATTCTTCAAGTTCAACATGTCTAATGCTGTCATGCTGCATAAAAGGATCATAGCCGATCACATTCCAGCCCAATAATTGCGCCATGTAAGCTAAACGCGTCCCCACATTACCTAAACCCACAATTCCTAAAGTAAAGTGTTTTCCTGCATCCAAAAATTCTGGATGAAGATGCAACAAAGCGGTGATGACATATTCAGCAACAGCTTGTGCGTTACAGCCTGCTGCATTCGACCAAGTAATTTGATGTTTTTCTAAAGCTTGAATATCTAAATGATCTGTGCCGATCGTCGCACTGCCTACAAATTTTAATGCAGTCTGTGCAATCAACTGCTCATTGACTTTTGTGACCGATCGAATCAATAAAGCATCCGCATCTTTAACATTGTCGTGGTTAAGAGTGCGCCCTGCTGCCTGATGAATTTCTCCGAATTCTGAAAAGAAATATTCAGTAAATGCTAGATTTTCATCTGCAACAATTTTCATAACATTATCCACATATTGAACTGAAGCTATGATAAACCTTTGAACCTATTAAAACTATGTTGTTCATAGATCAAATTTCTAAAAAGTAGGCAGCTCAAGAAAAACTGTTAAGCACTTTGGGATAATTCAGACTTTTAACTCTTAAACATAAAAAAATGAGTAAAAATTTAAAATCCAATCCTCCTAAGCACCATATCCGTAAAATAAAAAATAAGCTAAGTCATTTATTTACAAAGTATTGATTGTTAAATTTAAATTTATAATAAAAAATTCATCAAATATGACTTGTTAATCCAAACACTTGCACTATAATGCCGTTGAGTTTATTCAATGGAGATCCTAAATGGGAAGTTGTTCGAGGTTCGGGTTTAATTATCTTTTAAACCAAAGCGAATACTGAGCAATATAGCCTATTAGGTCGGCTATCTTGCAACGAGATAGCTTTGAAAAATTATAATTCAATCCCCCTCTATAAAATTTTTACATATCAGCAAAAATTTAATGTGTTGACTACAACCCGTTTAGTTTCTCACCTAAAAATGGGGAGAAGCCGATGTTTTTACATGCTTCCATTCAATGGTATTGTGCAATCAGTGTATTTTTACTCTGTGGATTCGTTGTGCTTGCTCAAAAAAGCAAAGCCGATCCGCTTTTAAATACGGATGATGCATCTATTACAGCAGCTCACCGCTGCCAATTGGAAAGTGCTTATTCACATAGCACAGCAGGTACATGGTCATATCAAGTTGCACCAGCATGTAACTTTTCTGAAAATCTAGAACTTTCAGTGGGATATCATGCGTCGAAAGATATTGATAATGTACATGGTTTTTCAGCTCAAGCAAAAACCGTATTAAAACCCATGGATCATTTCTGGGGCGTTGCAAGTAGCCTGATGCTATCACAAGATGAACAGTCTCAGCATTCTTCAGATTTAGATTGGTTTTTCAATCTACCCATGAGTTTTAATTTATCTCCGCGCATAGCAGTAGATACTAACTTGGGTTACCAATATGCGCATGATCATTCACATTTCATTCGTTGGGGAATTGCTACACATTATTCGCTAAACGATCGCTGGGCTTTAAGCGCAGAAACCTATAATCAAGATCGTGATTCGCCTTTTTTTCAGACCGCTGCCCACTATAGCCTGATCCCAAACATCTTAACATTCGAAGCGACTTTCGGTGATCGTTTCAATGCCTTCCGACAGAGATGGTTTGGACTCGGATTAAGTTACACACCTTAATTCCCCGCTCTATTTTATAAATTATTTTTCAAATCGGCTTTATTTCGATCATAAGGTCAGAGCCTTTGCACGCCTAAAAAAAGAGGACTTCAACATGAAACTCTGGCACAAACTATTTACCACTTTTCTCAAAAGATTTCATCTCATGCGTTTCTTTGGACGCAGTCAATCTTTTAAAGAATTGCATCAATCCAGTTATGCACAAGAAATCAGCAAAACTTTATCTACCCGATTGGTCAAGGCAGCCAAATTGGACTCAGCACAACTGCTCAACAAATTTAACAGTTCAGAAGCAGGTTTAACCGAGCAACAAGCAAGTGCCCAACAAAAGATCATAGGTTTGAATGAGATTTCTCATGAAAAGCCGCTGATGTGGTGGCAGCACCTTTGGTATTGCTACCGTAATCCTTTCAATATTCTATTGAGTCTTTTAGCACTGGTGGCATTTCTTACTGATGATTTGACAGGCACATGTATTATCAGTGTGATGGTGATTCTTTCCACCCTGCTTCGCTACTGGCAAGAATCCAAATCAAACCAAGCAGCAGATGCCTTAAAAGCAATGGTGAGCAATACCGCAACCGTTTTAAGAGATCAACTCAGTTATGATGATCTGGTGCTGATGCAACAACGCTATGGCATTGATGTTAAAAATCAAAAAAACTCTCAATTTGAAATGCCAATTCAATATTTGGTTCCGGGTGATATTATTTTGCTCTCTGCAGGAGACATGATTCCTGCCGATTGCCGAATTCTCACTGCCAAAGATCTCTTTGTTTCTCAAGCGGCAATGACAGGTGAATCTATGCCTGTAGAAAAATTTCCTGTGCAAACAAACCTTCAGCAAAGCAATGCTTTGGAACTCGAAAATATTGTATTTATGGGAACCAATGTAGTTTCAGGTTCAGCACATGCCATGGTTGTAAGCACAGGAATACACACATATTTTGGGGCTTTGGCTCATCGAGTAACAGCGACAGATCGAGGCACAACCTCTTTTCAAATGGGTGTAAATAAAGTCAGTTGGTTATTGATCCGCTTTATGTTGGTCATGGCACCTGTTGTACTGTTTATCAATGGGTTTACCAAAGGTGATTGGACAGAGGCTTTCTTGTTCGCATTATCCGTTGCAGTCGGCTTAACACCTGAAATGTTGCCGATGATTGTTACCTCAACTTTAGCAAAAGGTGCAGTGTTTTTATCTAAAAAGAAAGTCATTGTTAAACGTCTGGATGCCATTCAGAACTTTGGTGCAATGGATGTATTGTGTACGGATAAGACAGGAACATTAACTCAGGACAAAATCTTTCTATCACAACATGTCGATATACTCGGTCAAACCTCGCACTATGTTTTAATGCAGGCATTTTTAAACAGTTACTATCAAACCGGATTGAAAAATCTGCTTGATGTTGCTGTATTAGAAGCTGTTGACCCAGAGATCAAAACACAAAAGTTACGTTTTAAAAAATTAGATGAAGTACCTTTTGATTTTGATCGCCGTCGCATGTCTGTCGTGGTGAAAACACCACAAGACAAAGTCCGCATGATTACCAAAGGTGCTGTTGAGGAAATGCTCAAAGTTTGTCGTTATGTTGAAATTGATGGCAAAGTAGAAGCGTTAACCACACAAAAACAGACTGCAATTGAAACACTTACCCAAAGTTATAACCAAGATGGTTTGCGTGTAGTGGCTGTGGCTTATCGTGAATTTCCCACTACACAAGAAAATTTTTCTGTAGCCGATGAAAGTGATCTGATTTTAATTGGCTATGTTGCCTTTTTAGATCCACCGAAAGAATCAGCCATGGCAGCAGTAAAAAGCTTACATGCGCATGGTGTCGCAGTAAAAGTATTGACTGGTGATAATGAATTTGTCACGCAAAAAGTGTGTCGTGAAATTGGTATTCAATGTGAACGCATTTTACTTGGCGGCATTATTGAAACCCTGTCGGACAAACAACTGAAAGAAGCTGTCGAGCACTATGATATATTCGCCAAACTCAGTCCTGTTCATAAAGAGCGTATTGTAGAGCAGCTTAAAGCCAATGGGCATGTGGTCGGCTTTTTGGGTGACGGGATTAATGATGCGGCAGCGATTCGTGCAGCCGATATTGGAATTTCTGTGGATACCGCAGTGGATATTGCCAAAGAATCTGCAGATTTGATCCTACTTGAAAAAAGCTTAATGGTCTTGGAAAAAGGCGTGATTGAAGGTCGTAGAACTTTTGCCAATATGCTGAAGTACATCAAAATGACCGCCAGCTCCAATTTTGGCAATGTTTTTTCTGTGTTGGTTGCCAGTGCCTTTATCCCGTTCTTACCGATGCTGCCGATTCACCTACTGATTCAAAATCTACTTTACGATATTTCCCAGATCGCTATTCCATTTGACCATGTAGATGATGAACTGATTGCTCAACCCCAACGTTGGCAGCCTAGTGAAGTGGGTCGTTTCATGATCGTGTTTGGACCAATCAGCTCGATTTTTGATATTTTAACCTTTGCCCTGATGTGGTTTGTTTTTTCAGCAAACACGCCAGCACAGCAAACTTTATTCCAATCAGGCTGGTTCGTGGTGGGGCTACTCACTCAAACACTGATCGTGCATATGATCCGTACAGCCAAAGTTCCATTTATTCAAAGCCGTGCCGCAACACCTTTATTGGTCATGACCGCAATCATTATGTGTATAGGCATATTCTTGCCAATGGGACCATTGGCAAGTTATTTAAAACTGGAAGCATTGCCACTGAGCTATTTCTTCTATCTCCCATTTATTTTAATTGCCTATATGTGTTTAACACAGTGGATTAAAACAATATACATTCGTCGATATGGTTGGCAATAAAATTTACATGGGTTGAAAAAAAGCCTTTCCCCTGTTGATGGGAAAGGCTTTTTTATTATGCAATGTTGATGCTCTAAATAGATTTGGCATCAACATTTTTGATTAAAACAGTCGATTCATACCATTCAATGTTGCAACACGATAAGCTTCCGCCATTGTCGGATAGTTAAAGGTGGTTTCAACAAAATACTTAATGGTATTGTTACCGCTTTGCATCACGGCTTGCCCAATATGGATAATTTCGGCAGCGTTATTACCAAAACAGTGTACGCCTAACAGTTCCAAGGTATCACGATGGAATAAAATTTTAAGCTCACCTACCGTGTCACCTGTAATTTGTGCACGAGCCAGGTGACGGAATGACGCTTGACCGACTTCATACGGAATTTTTTCTTCAGTCAACTGACTTTCAGTTTTACCAAAGAAAGAAATTTCTGGAATTGTATAAATACCTGTTGGAATATCTTTTACAGGCTTCACATCTTTTTCACCAGCCATGTTTGAACCTGCACAGCGACCTTGGTCATATGCGGCAGAAGCAAGTGATGGCCAACCCACGACATCACCCGCAGCATAAACATTTTCAACTTCGGTTTGATATTGATCATTGACTGCAAGTTGACCACGGCTGTTTGGTGTAAGACCTACATTCTCAAGTCCTAGACCATCGGTATTTCCTGAACGACCATTACACCAAAGAATCGCATCAGCTTTAATCTTCTTGCCACTTTGTAAATACAGTACGACATGATCATCAAAAGTTTCCAAATGATCAATTTGCTCATTGTGACGGATCAATACACCTTGTTCACGCAAGTGATATGACAATGCATCGGCAATTTCATCATCGAGATAACTCAATAATTGATGTTGCGTATTGATCAAATCAACTTTGTGGTCCAAACCAATGAAAATAGACGCATATTCACAGCCAATTACACCTGCACCATAAATGATAATCTTATGAATGGTGAAATCAAGATCCAAAATTTTGTCTGAATCAAATACTCGAGGATGGTTGAAATCTAAACCCTGTGGATGGTAAGGACGGCTACCCGTCGCAACAACCAGCTGTTTAAAACCCAAGGTTTCTTTTACCCCATCTTCACTGAAAATAATCACAGTATTTTTATCTTGAATATATGCACGACCATGAAATACATCAATGTTGTTGCGGTCGTAAAAGCGTGAGTGTGTATCGACTTGCTGTTGAATTACTTTATGTGCATTTCGCAATACTTGTTTCATGGTGAATTGCTTCCAATCCCCCACTTTCTTAAACATTGGATCACGTTGGTAACGGATAATACTTGAAACTGTTTGACGCAAAGCTTTACTTGGAATTGTACCCACATGCGTACAGTTACCCCCGAGTTGCTCGCGAATATCAACAATTGCAACACGCTTACCCGATTTAGCAAGCTTCATTGCCGCGCCTTCACCAGCAGGACCAGAGCCAAGTACGACTGCATCGTATTTCACAAAATTCCCACTAACGACTTCTTTCTTACGTGGCATTCAAAGCTCCTTATACTAAATTCAGTCTATATCTTTTCTCATGCGATATTATGAACTAAACCGAAACAATTTTCTGTATTTCCCATGCATATATTCTGTGATAACGACATTTAGTATATGAATAGTGTTTTTACCCCATCGTTTTGCATTTCCGTTATAATGGTTTATCTCCCCCGTAGAAAACAGTGGAAAAGTTGAATATGTCAGAGAACCGTAAACCAGAACAGGGTGTCAAATTACGTGGCGCGGAAAAAGTTGCTCGTATACCTGTAAAAGTTATTCCCACGGTTGAAGCACCACGAAAGCCGGATTGGATTCGTGTGAAAATGGCTGCACCTGATGAAGTTCAACGTATAAAAACCACTTTGCGTACGCAAAAGTTACATACGGTCTGTGAAGAGGCGGCATGTCCCAACCTTCCTGAGTGTTTTGGTGGCGGTACTGCAACCTTTATGATTATGGGTGATATCTGTACCCGTCGTTGCCCTTTCTGTGATGTTGCACATGGTCGACCAAATGCACTAGATCCAGATGAACCACGCCACATGGCGGAAACGATTGCAAATTTAGGTTTGAAATATGCAGTGATCACTTCAGTAGACCGTGATGATCTATTGGATGGTGGCGCACAGCATTTTGTAGACTGTATCAAAGAAGCGCGTGCACTCAGTCCAAAAACATTACTTGAAATACTAGTGCCTGACTTTCGTGGTCGTATGGACATTGCATTGCGTATCATGACGGAATGTCCGCCTGACGTATTTAACCACAACATTGAAACAGTGCCACGTCTTTATAAAGCAATGCGTCCAGGTTCAGATTATCAGCACTCTTTAAACCTTTTGAAAATGTTTAAGGAATATTGCCCAGATGTTCCAACCAAATGCGGCTTGATGGTCGGTATTGGTGAAACTGAAGAAGAAGTCATTGCATTGTTAGACGATCTGCATGCCCACGGTGTTGACTATGTCACTATTGGACAATACTTACAGCCTTCAAAAGAACATGCTCCTATCGATCGTTTTGTAACACCTGAAGAATTTGAACGTTATACTGCGCATGGTCAAAAACTAGGTTTCAGAAATATTTGGGCTGCACCGATGGTTCGTTCAAGTTATTTTGCCGATCGTCAATATTATGGAGAGCCTGTACCACAAGTTCGCCGTAAAGCAGATCCTGCGAAGAAAATCGCAGTCCAAGCGATCGAAGCTTAAAACGAACTCAAGCCGCTAAGAAAAAAGCACGCTCTATAGCGTGCTTTTTCTTGTTCTCAGTAGTTTTTATCGGCATTTTCCAATCGTTTTACCTTCGATACTGCTCATATTGCTTTGTAATTTTGTCAATGTTGAACAATGTAAATTTCCCGAAACCATCGACTTATTTAAGCTCAATGTCGTTGAAACTTGAGATGCAGCCACATCCCCCTCTACTGAAGAGTTGACAAGCTTCAACACTTTGGCTGTGTTGGCTTGGACGCTGCCACTGACTGAAGAATTATTGAGGATTAAGCTCGCACCCTTTTGTACATTCACATTGCCATCGACAGAACTACTGTTTATGGTACAGGTTGCACCTGCGGGTACAGTTAAACTCGACACTGCATTGTTATTGATTGCGCCAGTACAATTCGCTGCAAATCCAAGTTGCGCAGCCATTAAACCACATGAAATTATGCTGGTATTCAGGAAAATTTTCTTCATGGATATAACCCTTTGAATTATTCATTTTAAATTTAAAAATTAAATTTATTATTTACCGATCTTAAAATATGTCGTTTTGAGGGTGAAGGACAAAAATGTTGTCATTTATTAATTAAAAGTAAGCAAAAAGCACTTAACTTACTTTATTGGAATTCTCACTGAATAATTGCCAATAAGAATGAATGGTAATCAAAACCCACTCAGTTAAAATTTGAAATCAATAAAATTATTTATTCTGGTTGCTGTTTGAATTGCGCCAGATTTTGCTTAAGTTCCTCAACGTAATCTGCGTAATTCAACATTAGACCCTTTCCAGTCAGATCTTCAGGGAGCAATTTAGTGCAAAACCAATTGTCAGTCCACGTATGATTTTGTGGGAATGATAAGCTTACCAGCTCACCTTTAACTTCTTTTTTAATCTCAGCAATAACCTTCCTTGTTTTTGCTACCCCCATTTGTTTACTAAAATATTTGAATATCAGCTGTTGCAATTCCTTCTGGTATCGCCCGTGCTGTTGATACCACAGATCATACAAGCGCTGTAATTCTGGCTCTGTCGATGCATCAAATTTCTTACATGAAGCAAGTGTTTTCGGAAACAAGGCGGGGATATCCAAATAAGCGGTATATAAAAACTGTAGTTTTCCTGTATTATCTGCTCGTGTAACTGATACTGTGAATAAAAGGCTGTAACACAGCACAATACGTAAAATATACATTTGAAATTGCTCCATTTTGTGTTTCCTTATTTTCTGATTTGATCAAATATTGCAAACAACTTTTTATTGTCCAACTCGTTGCCGCAATATAAATTTAAAAATTTACTGTAAAATTTAATTAACATATTATTTTTATAAAACTAAACAATAAGTTTTAAAGATATCATCTAAAATTCAAAAAAGCGAATTGCTCATTCTTTTTACAAATCTAAATGATGCCAAGTAATGATTAGACATAGGACAAAATTCGCTTATTATTGTAAAAAGATCGTACTTTGCCTTGAATCAGCAGATCAAATGAATAAAAGAACAGTTTAAAAAAATGAAAAACTTAAAATAAATTATTTATAAAAAATAAATAAAATGAATTTGAACAGTTAATATAATCTTACATTTTTTTAGCGGCACAATTGTAAGTTGACTTTAACATAGAGGTTTTAATCTAAGCTAAACATGATGATGAAAAAACTTACCTTATCAATGCTTGCGACTTTTTTCTCTGGGCTGTGTTTTGCTCAAAATCCATTAAGCGTACATGTTTTAAATCTTGAAAGTGGTCTACCTTCAAGTAATGTTAAAGTCATTCTTGAAGCTCAACAAAAAGATAAATGGATAAAAATCAATGAGGGCACCACAGACAGTAACGGACGAATTTTAGCCTTATATCCTGAAAATAAAGCACTGGACAAAGGTGTCTATAAAGTCACTTTTGAAACAGGCGAATGGTTTAAGCAAAAAAACCAGCGAAGCTTTTTTCCTGAAGTGCCTGTGGTTTTTGTGATAGACGGTACGCTTGAGCATTATCATATTCCTTTGCTCATCAGCCCATATGGCTATTCTACTTATCGTGGCAATTAGTCTTGAAGAATCGAGGTGATTTAAAATTCCGCCATAAAAAAACCGATGTATCAAACATCGGTTTTCAGTTCATACGATATTAAAGGCTTAGCCATTTTTCTACTTTGTCTTGATCAAGGACAGTCAATTCAACTGTCGTTAAGTCAATTTCTCCACCTTGAAGCTCGAACTGCATAAATTCATCACGGCGGAATGCATAGACAGTAAAGCGATCTGGTTGTTTGGAATATTGTGATAAAAGTTTTTCCGAGGCTTTTAAGCCATCAATCGCAACAATCACATCATTGGCTGAAAGCCCTGCAATTGCACCCGTTCCTTCACGCCATGCCTGTTGAATAAGTACCCCTTCAGGTTTGTCCGCTACTTTCAATCCAAATGGCAGTGCCTTTTCATTTTTTAAACGATAACCCAAACCAAATTCAGGGAACAATTGATCCAGTGGTAATTCATCTGTGGTATTGATCAAATGATTAATCTGTTCAATCCAATTGCTGCCTGTCAGTTCATTACATAATTCAACGATTGTACGCTCATTGACCTGAATCCCTTTTTGAGTATTTTCATACAAACGGCGCATCAACGCATCTAAACTGGAACCACGCAAACGTAAACCCAAATCCAAACTCAGTGCCACTAAACAGCCCTTGTTATAGTAACTGGTTCCTGAATTATTTGAGTTTTCATCTTGACGATAGAATTTTATCCAAGCATCGAAACTTGATTCAGAGACAGATTGGATAAAACGTCCCGGATTTTGCAAATAACGATCAATTTGACCTTTCAACAAACTCAAATAAGACGCTTGAGAAATCACACCACTACGGTACAAAATCAAATCATCATAATATGAAGTGAAACCTTCGAAAATCCACAATAAAGAGGTATAAGCTTCTTGATTCAAATCATAATTGGCAAAGTTTTCCGGTCGAATAAATTTAACTAACCATGAATGGAAGTACTCATGACTGCAGAGCCCCAAGAATCGTTGATAATCTGCCGATGGTTCATCAGGTTCATTCAGCTTGGGCAAGTCATTACGTGGTGTAATCAGGCTTGTACTGTTCGGGTGTTCTAAGCCGCCATAACTATTGCCTGTTGCCATTGTCATGAAGGTATAGTTTTCAAAAGGCGCTGAACCAAACATGCTAATTTCTGTACTACAGATTTTTTCAAGATCTTGCTTCATACGTTCAGCATTCATTGTATGCTGACCAGAAATCACAAACTCATGTGGAATTCCATTCGCATCAAAACTAAACCGTGTTTGTTCCGCCAATTCAAATGGCGCATCAATCAATTGAGCATAATGATCGGCTTTTAAAGTAAAACGACCTTTCACCAAACTTTTCGATGCCAAACCAGTCGCAAGCTGAAAGTGCTTTAATTCATCAGGTAAAAAAACTTCAACTTCGATCGCTGAATCTTCTTGATCTTGAAGTCCCAAACATACGCAGGCTGGATTGACATATAAACGGCTTTGATCCACATATGCACCTCGTACGGAAAGATCATAAGCATAGACATCATACTCAACTGTAATGAGTTCATGATCCGTGTTATATAAGCGCCATTTATTTTTTTCAAATTTATTTATTTTAAGTTGACGACCAGCTTCATCATAAGCTTTTACCGATTCGATGTGTTTTGAAAATTCACGAATTAAATAACTCCCCGGAATCCATGTCGGGAGAGACAATACTTGAGTTGGATTCGCCAGAAAACGCAATGTGACATGGATGAGGTGTTGACGATAATCGTCAAATTCAATCTGATAATGCAACATAAATATATATTCGAAAATAGACAGTGAGAAATTACCAATTAGATTAGCATTTTTTTACAAAGTCGGGCGATTTTAGTCGAAATTGTCTGCAATTCTTACTAGCGTAGAATGCAAAAAAGGCATAGCATTCGCACAGTTTGTCGACTCTTGCCATTGGATTGGCTTAAAGGTAAATCTGTTGAAAATTCTTGCTTCTTTTATTGCAATAACAGGCTTGGTTTGTTCCACCTTTGTTAATGCCGCACTTTTAAATATTAATCCGCAATCTGTTGAAGCTGAAGCTTGGACAATATTAGATACGCAATCAGGTCAAACCATTGCGGAATATAATAGTCATGTTCAGCGTGCACCTGCATCCATGACCAAGATGATGGTGGCATATATTGCCTTAAAAGAACTAAAAGCAGGTCATCTTAAAAAAGAAGAGATTATTACCGCAACACCTGTGGTTCAAGTCGTACAGTGGGATGAATCTCAGATGTACCTGAAACAAGGAGAGCAGATCTCGATTGATCAATTACTAGCCGGTTTGATCGTCATGTCTGCCAATGATGCAGCAGTGACTTTGGCAGAGCGTATTTCTGGCAGTGTACCCGCATTTGTTGCGCGTATGAACCAAGAAGCACAGGCTTTGGGAATGAAAGATACTCATTTTGCCAACCCTCCGGGAATCACCATGCCAGATCATTTTTCTTCTGCGCATGACATGGCGATCTTGGGTCAAGCTGTAACATCACAAACCCCTGAATATATGCATTATTCAGTGATGCCGAGTTTTAGCTATAACCAACACTTCCATCATGCAACCAATCTCGTTTTAAAAACAGATCCAAGTGTAGATGGTTTAAAAACAGGTTTTACCAAAGCTGCGGGTTATAATTTGGCTTTAACAGCACACCGCCCTTCTGCAATTGCTGAGTCTCCTGATCGTCGTTTAATTGTTGTGGTGATGGGTGCAAAAAGTGCAATTAAACGTGCTGAAATTGCTCATAAACTTTTAAATTTGGGCTATGCCTATACACGAGATGAAGTGGCAATCAAAGACAAGCAATTGATCGCTGAACTTCCTGTGGTCAAATCCACACTGAAAATGTTTAAAGTTGAAGCCAGAAAACCTCAGTTAGTGACCACCTCACTTTATAACGATATCAATCCAATTGACCTGAACAGCTTTGATGTAGTGAATAGTCGTGTCATGAAAACAGATGCTCATGGCATTTTAACTGCAATTGAACCATTGACGACGACTCAAACACATTTGAATGTCGAACTTAATGAAACTTCATTGACTGCACCTTTGGAAAAAATCATGCATTTGGCTAAAGTCAATGTATATCAAGACAATCAACTCATCCAAAGCTTTGATATTGAAGATGAGGTTCATATAGAACAAGCCTCTTGGTTCGAACGTTTAATGGAATGGATTAAGTCAATTTTTGGAATTTAGGATCTGTTGACGATTCGTCTACGTTTGCGACTAGGTATTTTTTTGAGGCGATACCAGGCACGAAATATGAAATTTAGTCATTCTAAATGATGAGAAACATTGTTTCGCAAGGTAACAACGCAGCGACAAAAAACACGCTAGTCCCTACTAAGCCTTGCACTGCAAACAAAGCAGTGCTTTGTTTTTGCTGAAGGTTGTGGTTAAAATTATCTCAGTCTATATTATGAAACTTGAAAATAGCCTCGCTATTCTCTTGGTTTCCTTGCGGAGTATACTCCTCATGCCTGCTCAATTTTAACCTACAACACAAGCCACTGATGCAATGTCAACAGCCCCTCATTAAAACCAACCAATTTACTTAGATTTATTGTAATTATGTAACCTGTAATACAAAAAAAAACTAAACAATTAAATAGGATGGCATATTTAAGCCATTCTACTTTTCATAACAACAATTTAGGTTTTTTATGTCTGATCTACATCATATCGTGGTTGTTGGTGGTGGTGCTGGTGGTTTAGAACTGGTGACTCAACTGGGTGATACACTTGGTAAAAACAAGAAAGCCAAGATCACCCTGGTTGATCAAAAACTCACCCATATTTGGAAACCACTCCTCCACGAAATCGCTGCAGGAACCATGAATCCAAGCGATGAAGAAACCAATTACTATGCGCATGCCGCTAAACATCATTATGAATTTGTCCTTGGTCGATTTGAACAACTCGACCGTGAGCATAAAACCATAGTGCTAAGTAAAACGCAAACCAGTAAGTACGAATCCAATCAAGAAAAAATAGTACTCAGTTATGACACTTTGATTCTTGCTGTGGGTTCTGTGTCCAATGATTTTAATACACCGGGCGTTAAAGAATTCTGTCACTATTTGGATAGTCGTCAGCAAGCGGAAATTTTCCAACAAGACTTGCTCCACTTGTACTTAGACGCACAAAATAAAAATATTGATCGTGAACTGCATATTGCTGTCATTGGTGCTGGTGCAACAGGTGTGGAGCTTTCCGCAGAGCTGGTTCAAGCCAAACAAAATTTTTATAAATACGGCTTGAATAAAATCAATCCAAATCATGTCAAAATCACTTTGGTTGAAGGTGCCGACCGTATCTTGCCGGCTCTATCTGAAAAAATGGCTGAACATGCAACTCAGCAGCTAAAACGTATGAAAATTGATGTATTAACAGGAAAGCGTGTCGAAAAAGTTGATGCTGAACGAGTCTATTTTAATGACGGTACATCTGTAGAAGCACAATTAAAAGTCTGGGCTGCGGGTATCAAAACCCCTGAAGTGATTGCAAATCTGGAAGGTTTTGAAAAAGACCGCATGGGACGTCTGAAAGTATATGCAACATTACAAACTCAAGCAGATCCGAACATCTTTGCTTTTGGAGATTGCGCACACTGTATCTTAGATGCACGAGAAGCCCCGCTTGGACCGCGTGCGCAGGTAGCGAGTCAGCAAGCCACGTTTCTTGTGGATGCCATGTATGCCCGTATCAAAGGACGCCAACAGCCGATGTTCCAATTCGCAGACAAGGGTTCATTGGTATCACTCAGTGAAAATAAGGCCGTCGGTGAATTGTTGGGGCAAGTCAATGTACAGGGTTTTGTTGCAAAATCAATGTATGTCTCTTTATACCGTATCCATCAGGCCACCATTTACGGTTATGCACATGCAGGGCTATTAACAGCTAAAGATTTTGTTACACGAAAAATTGCACCCAAAATTAAATTGCATTGAAATTTAGTTTTTAGCCCCAATCTATGAAAAAATGGTCAAAATACAGCTGAAAATGCATTTTTTTAGTAAATTTAGTCTACAAAAACTGCTTTTCACTTTATGATGTAGCCTTAAAATTATCGATTACCGAATGGATCAATAACATGACTGCTATTGCAAATAACAACGTGGTTTCTTTCCACTATACGTTGACTAACGCTGAGGGTGAAACTCTTGATAAATCACAAGGTGAACCACTTGCATATTTACATGGCGCAGGTAACATCATTCCTGGTTTAGAAAAAGCTTTAGAAGGTAAAACTGTAGGCGACAAATTTACAGTGACTATTCCTGCTGCTGAAGGTTATGGTGAATACAATCCTGACCTCGTTCAAGAAGTTCCTGCTCAAATGTTTCAAGGTGTAGAAAACATTGAAGCTGGTATGCAGTTCCAAGCACAAACTGATGATGGTGTTCAAATCGTTACAGTTAAAGCAGTTGAAGGTGAAAACGTAATCGTTGATGCCAACTTCCCATTGGCTGGTCAAGATCTTACTTTTGAAGTTGAAATCGTAGAAGTACGTGACGCTTCTCCAGAAGAATTAGAACATGGTCATGTACATGGCGCAGGTGGTCATCACCACTAAGATCTGATTATCTGATCTGAAAAGGCAAAGTTTTTACTTTGCCTTTTTTATGGGTGTCGGGTTAAAGTGATTTGGATCATGTGGCAACAAAACGATTTGTGAAAATTTTATGCAGAAACAGCTCATTTGGTTTAGACAAGATTTACGTATTCATGACCATACTGCCCTTTGGCATGCCCGTCAGTCTGGCACAGTGATTGCGTTGGTTATCCTTTCTCCTGAACAATGGCAAAAGCATGATGATGCACCAATTAAAATCGACTTTTATTTACGTCAAATCGAAGCATTACAACACACATTAACTACATTAAATATTCCCCTGATTATTCAAACCATTCCGTTGTGGAAAGATATCGCTACAGAACTGACTCAACTGTGTCAAAAATTAAATATTGAAAATATTCATGCCAATATTGAATGTGGTGTCAATGAATTAAATAGAGACTTTGAAGTTCAAAAGCGTTTGAATAAAAGTGGGCATGATTTAATTTTATATCATGACCGTACATTATTTCCTGTAGGCTCGGTCCGTAATAAGTCAAATCAACCCTATCAGGTCTTTGGCGCATTTAAGAAATATTGTTATGAACAATTAAGTATTTCAGTGACTCAATGTTATCCTGCACCTGAAATTCAATCTTTGGATCTGGATATTTATAAAGATCATATAAATCCGCCTCCATCATATAAAGCACTTGGATTTGAGTTCGCTGAGAGAAATGCCGAAGCACAATGGCAAGTCGGCGAAGCACACGCATGGCATCTTTTAGATGATTTTTTAGACAACCATATTGAACATTATCAACGAGATCGAGATTTTCCAAATCTTGAAGCTACCAGTCAGCTCTCCGCATATTTAAATATCGGTATTATCTCCATTCGCCAATGTATCAATGCTTTATTTAGGAAACAACAGGGACAGTTTTCTATAGATCATATTGGTCAACAAATCTGGATGGACGAGTTACTTTGGCGAGAATTTTATCAACATATCCTCTTTGACTTCCCACGTGTCTCAAAGCATTTACCCTTTAAACAAACAACACAAAAGTTAGCGTGGCGTGATGCACCTGAGGAACTGGCTGCATGGCAAATGGGTCAAACAGGTATCCCGATTGTTGATGCTGGAATGCGCCAGTTGTTACAGACAGGTTGGATGCATAACCGTGTGCGAATGATTGTCGCCATGTTCTTGAGTAAAAATCTTTTGATCGATTGGCGTTTAGGTGAGCGATGGTTTATGCAACATTTGGTTGACGGCGACTTGGCTGCGAATAATGGCGGTTGGCAATGGTGCGCCTCTACAGGTACTGATTCAGTCCCATATTTTCGAATCTTCAATCCAGTCAGTCAATCACAGAAGTTTGATGCTGAAGGTGAATATATCCGAAAATGGGTCCCTGAACTGGCAGGTTTAGATGCAAAAACTATTCATGAACCTTATGCCAAAAATCCGAATATTCAGTTGAATTATCCTCAACCTATTATTGATTTAAAACAAAGTCGTATCCGGGCAATTGAAGCTTTTAAGCAAATTTAAAATACTCAACTTAAAAGCTTCACAAAACAGTGACTAGATCACTTGTCCAAAAGTTTTAAACTGATGATCTGAATAGTTTTTTGGACGTTCAATTGATTCAAAATAGCAGTAGTATTTAAAAATGCTGTTTAAAGAAACATACAGCACTTTTTGCTCTGAAACAGACCAGACCTGTGCATGATTTGAGCCTGATAATGTACTGCCACTTAATTGAAACAGGTATAAATCCTGTGTTCTTTGAATCTGCTTTTGAGTCGATTGAATGGTTGAGTTTGATGAATCTAGTCTCGATGAATCAAGCAACAACCGGCATGTTGAATTAATCAGCCATTTTTCGCTAAACCAAAGTTGTAACAAATCACCCAAGTACAGTTTTTTTTCAGAAAAAGGCCAAACATCTAAATATGCTTGCTCAACTTCAATATGATATTGTTCAGGATTTTGAAGAATAGAAAGATAGTTTTCTTGATAAAAAGAAAATTTTTCAAAAATTTGAGAAATAGTAAGCGTCGTCATTGCGCTGTCTCCTATTTAGCCATTTTAGTGCTGGCAAGTTGGTTAAATCCACACGGTTTAAGTCAAACTTAAACGCTCTTTATGTTTTTAATCTAACAAGTCAGCTCTCGCTTTGCAACCACTCAAATCCATTTTTTAATTTTGATCGTGTTTGTTCAAATAAAAAGCATACAAGTCAAAAATGAAGAAAAGATGACATCAAAGGCTTGACCACTCGTGATATATCCTTATAATCGCATGCAGATTCTCCAATAGCTCAGTCGGTAGAGCGACGGACTGTTAATCCGCAGGTCCCTGGTTCGAGCCCAGGTTGGAGAGCCAAATTCTAAAAGCCTACATTATTTGATGTGGGCTTTTTTTATTTTTCAAAAAAAATAATAGGTTATATCACTATAATTATTTAAATCATCCGAGAAACGATACAACTTTACTAAGCTACCTATACGGTAGTGAACCAATATAGCAATATTGAGCTTGGGCACCACATTTTCTAAGCTACCTATACGGTAGTGAGCCATTTCCTGCTCTAGCATTTGGTTCTGATGGTTTTCTAAGCTACCTATACGGTAGTGAACTTGGTTTAAAGACTTATCAAAAGTGGGAATCATTTCTAAGCTACCTATACGGTAGTGAACTTGGTTTAAAGACTTATCAAAAGTGGGAATCATTTCTAAGCTACCTATGCGGTAGTGAACTGCAAGCGGTATCGTAGGCGCAGCGAATGCACTTTCTAAGCTACCTATGCGGTAGTGAACCGCCCGTACTCACGCCAACAGATCGAATCGATTTTCTAAGCTACCTATGCGGTAGTGAACAAGACCAACCAGAACAAGAGATAGACGATCAATTTCTAAGCTACCTATGCGGTAGTGAACATGGTGAGCAATATTTCAATATTCGCAAACAATTTCTAAGCTACCTATACGGTAGTGAACATGCAGCGAATCAAGCAGGCGGTTTGCTTTCATTTCTAAGCTACCTATGCGGTAGTGAACTTAAACTGTGCAGAGCTATAATTAGACCTTACTTTCTAAGCTACCTATGCGGTAGTGAACAAATCAAAAGTATTATCAATCAATGATCTACATTTCTAAGCTACCTATGCGGTAGTGAACCATTGATTGATGAATAGCTAATGTTTGAATAATTTCTAAGCTACCTATGCGGTAGTGAACCATGAAATCATGTTGATTCATGACTGGTTCAGTTTCTAAGCTACCTATGCGGTAGTGAACAATACATTGCGAACAAATTGCGTACTTTCGTTTTTCTAAGCTACCTATGCGGTAGTGAACCAGACTATGTTAATGCTCGTAAAATCATTAATTTTCTAAGCTACCTATGCGGTAGTGAACCGAGTGGTTTCACGCTCATTCTGAATGAATTGTTTCTAAGCTACCTATGCGGTAGTGAACATCGTATTGCATTAACTCAATGTTGGTGCAGCTTTCTAAGCTACCTATGCGGTAGTGAACAGGTTCAAAGACTTACAAAGTTAGATGAATCATTTCTAAGCTACCTATGCGGTAGTGAACACTAATTTTAAATCAAAAAATAAAATGATTACAATAAGTTAAGCCAGAGAATTATCAAATGACCCAAGTTTATAAGTATAAATATAACATATTGATTTTATTAAACTATTAAAGAGTTAAAAAATATTGGGTTAAAATTTTGAAGCAGTTGCTGTACTTTAAAAGTATAACTTCCAATTTTCCCTTTTGCCTCGTCAGCAAAAGTCATAGAAGTATACAATACAAATTCTATTCTCTTTATCAATTGGATGAACTGTTTAGTCTTGAGCAAATACAAGGACAATACGACCCTGAAGCAGATTGAGTGCCTATAGAAAAATATTAAACTACTGTTTTTATAGATTTTTAAATCTTAAATAGAAAAGACCAAAGCAGTGCTTTGGTCTTTTCTGCGAAACTTGACTTAAGTACTTCCCTTAAGGGGTACTCCGCTATGAAAACGAAAAGTTTTGTCGGGAGTTAAAATCAACGCTTTTTCAACTTCACGTATCAACTCAATACGCTGTTGAATATCTTCTTCAGGATCTTTCAATTTTGCAGTTTGAGCGACATCCAATGCCAACGCCAAATAGTCTTCGTAGTGTCGTGACTCCGATTTCAACAAATAACGGTAATAACGTCCAAGCTCGTCATCCACCAACGGTGCCAACGCATAAAAACGCTCGCATGAGCGTGCCTCTACAAAAGCACCAATGACTAAAACATCAATCAATGCTTCAGGTTCATAGGTTCGAATTTCCTTACGCAAACCACCAGCATAACGACCTGCACTTAGCCCCTGCCATGCTTGACCACGCTTTTGCATAAATTCTAAAACCTGCTCGTAGTGCAACATTTCTTCACGTACGAGCTGTGCCAGTTTGACTTGCAAATCAGTAAAGAAGCTATAGCGAAACATCAGGTTCATTGCTGTTCCTGCTGCTTTCTTTTCACAATTTGCATGATCTTGCATCAACAAGGGGAGATTGTTCAATGCTTCATCCAACCAAGCTTTTGGGGTTTCACAACCCAAAAAGGCAATCACTGGCTGCATGAGTTCATCATAATTCATATTCGACATGATCAATATTCAATAAAGTAAATCAAAAAAGTAAATTAAACTGCAGCTTGAATAGCGGCTTTCATGTCTTTTACAGCTTGCGTCAAACCTACAAATACACTTTCAGCAATAATAGAATGCCCAATATTCAATTCATGGATCTGAGGAATAGCAGCAATCGCAGCAACATTTTCCAAGTTCAAACCATGACCTGCATTGACCACCAAACCCTGAGCCGCAGCATATTCTACGCCTTTCACAATACGCTCAAGTTCTGCCTGTTGTTCTGCACCCGTGGTAGCATCTGCATATGCACCTGTATGTAACTCAATCGTTGGCGCACCACAGGCAATCGCTGCATCAATCTGTGCAAAGTCAGGATCGATAAATAAAGAAACATCGCAACCAATCGCTGTGAGTGCCTGTGTAGCTGCCTTGACATCTGCAAAATGCCCAACAACATCCAAGCCACCTTCAGTGGTTACTTCCTGGCGTTTTTCCGGCACAAAACAAACATGATGCGGTTTAATCTCAGTTGCAAATGCAACCATTTCATCAGTTACCGCAATTTCTAAATTCATTCTGGTTTTCAGTACTGGTCGCATACGGCGCACATCATCATCCTGAATATGACGACGATCTTCACGCAAGTGTAAAGTAATGCCTTCCGCCCCTGCTTGCTCACAGATCAATGCTGCTTTCACAGGATCAGGATAAGTTGTTCCACGCGCTTGTCTTAGTGTTGCAACATGATCAATGTTTACACCTAGCAATGCAGCCATAACATTTTCCTAATTAACCAATAAAATGAAATTAACGGCTCAAAGATTTAGATTGAGCATTTTGAATCCAAAGCTGACGACTCTTCAATGGTCGATCACCTAAAAGTGATGTGATCATTTGTCGGTAAAGCTTGGTCAATAATTGTAACTGTTCTGGACTAAAATCCCTACCCTTTTCATAACTTGCCATACTCAAAATTTGTTGTCCGAGCAAAGTGGATGAGGCGCTATGCGCGACTGGCATAAAGCCTTCAGACAGTTGAAACTGATAGCGTTGTGCAGTAGTGATCATCTGCTGATTTGAATCATGTTCATAGTCTAGTGGAAAGCCTAATTCCTCTAAAAGTGCATGTTCAAACTGGCGTAAAATTTGTCGAAGAAATAAATCCGCTTGCGGATGTTCCGCTAAGTTCTGTAAATGTTGCAAGGTTATATGATATTGCTGAAAAGTTTCAGGCATCATTTCTTCAAGTGGACAAAGCCTCAGAATAATTTCATTGAGATAGAAACCTGAAAAAAAGGCATCTCCATAGAAGAAAATCGGCTGATTTAAAATTTCCAGTTTAGAAAAGTTCTTGAGTTCAGATTTCCCCGAAGCTTGCAGGGTAATGGGTTGGTATTGGGGAGGCGGGGTTTGTCGAAGAATACCATCGACACGACCGTGCTCTTGCGTAAACAAGTGTACAATATGACTGCGTTCGCGGTATTTTCGATGATGGATCAAATAACCATGCAAGATTTCATTGCGCATCTTGCTTTATCTTATTCATCCTTTTCTTTTTTCTTGTCTTCATCGTCATCCCCATCCGGGATTACAGCCCCAACAACAGCCGCAGTCCCTTTGACTACGCCTTTTGTAGTTTTATAAGCAACTTTGACAGGAACCGTCACAATTTTAGTAATGCAACCTTGTAGCATTATGACGCATACAAGAATGGAAATAACTCGGATCATGACAGTTCCCAAAAAATGACTTAAATATCGCTATAGCCTAGGCTTTTCAAAGCACGTTCATCATCAGACCAACCGCCTTTGACTTTGACCCAAAGCGTTAACATGATTTTCTGCTCGAACATTTTTTCCATGTCGACACGAGCATCCATACCGATTTTCTTCAGCTTAGCACCTTTTTCACCAATTACGATGGCTTTCTGTCCAGGGCGATCAACAAAAATTGTGGCATCAATATATGTACATGCAGCTTTAGGACGACCCGTCTTTTCATTGATCGTTGCTTCTTCTGTCTTAAATGATTCAATTTGAACTGTTAAATCATAAGGAAGTTCCTCACCTAGCTGACGCATAATTTTCTCACGAATAATTTCACTCGCAAGGAAACGTTCAGAACGGTCAGTCAACTGGTCCAAAGAGTACAATGGTGGTTGGAAAGGAAGATATTTTTCAATCGCGTCACGTAAATGATCCAAGTTGGCACCACGTAATGCGGACACTGGAACAATTTCAGCAAAATTCATTAACTTTGCACGTTCTTGAATCAACGGCAACACCATACGCTTGTTTTCTAAAGTATCAATCTTGTTGATGATGAGAACCACTGGCATTTCTGCGTTTTTAAGCTTCTCTAAAACCAACTCATCATTCTGCGTCCATTTCTGCGCATCAAGCACAAATAAAACCAGATTGACATCACGCAAAGCCGAATGTGCCGCTTTATTCATCATCTTATTGATGGCACGCACTTCTTTTTTATGCATACCCGGGGTATCCACAAAAACTGCCTGGGATTTTTCACGACTATCAATGCCAATGATTTTATGGCGGGTGGTTTGTGGTTTACGTGAAGTAATCGATAACTTTTGACCCAACAAATGGTTCATCAAAGTAGATTTACCCACATTTGGACGTCCAACGATTGCAACAAAACCACTGCGATAATCAGATGGAATTTCAGTGCCTTGTGAACTAAAAAACTGATTAATTAAATCATTACCGTTTTCAGACGACTCGTGATCAGCATCATTGTGATCGGAATGTGTATTCATGCAGTTTACTGCTCCAATAGCTTTAAAAAATCCGCCGCGACTGCCTGTTCTGCAAAACGGCGACTCGATCCCTCACCCATCATTTTAGGTAAGCCATCTATAGTACATTCTACTTTAAAATGTTGATTTGGTGCATCACCTTGAATATCAACCACCTCATAAACAGGGAGATGTTTTTTACGGGCTTGTAGATACTCCTGTAAGCGCGATTTTGGATCTTTTAACTGATCTGTCGGCTCAATATGATCCAGATAAGGGGCATACCATTTGAGAACAATGGATTCCAACAAAGGTAAATCCTGACTTTCTGTATAAATTGCGCCAATAATCGCTTCAACCGTATCCGCTAATATTGACTCACGATGATGACCGCCTGATTTCAATTCACCGGTACTTAAAATTAAACTTTGGCTTAATTTTAAATCATTGGCAATTTTACCCAATGCTTCCTGACGTACTAAAGTTGCACGCATACGGGTTAAACGCCCTTCATTTTCATGAGGATAGGCATTGTATAAGTAATTTGCGATGATCATCCCCAACAATGAGTCACCCAGAAACTCTAGACGCTCATAGTTGTGTTTGTGACTCACCGAACGGTGAGTCAGCGCGAGTTGTAGTAACTCGTGTTGTTTAAACTGGTAACCGATTCTACTTTGTAAGCGAAGATCACTTACTTTCAACTGACCTTTGATCAAAACTCTTCTCGAAAGTGAGGACTAAATCAATATTCAGCATGAAATTTTTCCGTACTTCATATTTTTTAGTCACTTGTAAACCATCTTTAGTTGAAACAGTCGCAATATCTTCGAATTTAGTGTCTCGGATATTGTTCATTTCTAACCTTTTGTCAACTTCTGTTGCAAATTTCAATGGTGTGATTTCAGCAGAGCTATTTTTGATTTGCTCTACAATTTGACCGTTAATCACACGATCATCCCAGTATAATGGCCATACAGCTACTATGATTTTCAACATAAAAGCTAAAGCAATTATCCCCAATAAAATTCCAATATATGAAGCGCCTTGTTGATTTTTACGCATTTTCTTATCCAACAGGTGAGAATAAATAATCCCTAATCCCAATCAAAAAAGAGTTATTGCTTTGATCAAGAGTTATGATTTAGGCAAACTCATCATTTTCAATTGTTTATAAACTTCTTATACACTGGAAAACAATACTGTGATAAAAAATTTATCGACACTATTATCCTTTAAACTGCGTCAAGTTGCTAGTTCAAATCATTTGTTCTGTTTTATTTTTCTTATAAATCAATATAACTTCATAGTTTTAGCAGATCAAAAAGAAAGGTCAATAAACATTGACCTTTCTTTATTTTTAGCATTTGCAGGGATTGCGTTTATTGAATTGCACCATTACGGCTAAATGATGGAATTTTTAGACCCGGCTCTTTATGCATCCAAACATAAATTGCATGACCTGTTAAATTCTCTTCAGGTACAAAGCCCCAGAAACGACTGTCAGCACTTTGATCACGGTTATCACCCATCGCAAAATATTGACCCTTAGGTACGGTAACTTCCCAGCTCTGTCCATTTGACTTTACGAAACGGTCATTTGCAGTCGCTACATAAGGTAAATCCTGTTTGTTTTGCGCATAATTAAATGCAGCAATCAGAGGATTTTGCCCTTCCAATAAACGAACCAAATGTTTATGGGTACCCATTGTTTCATAGTAGTAAATCGATTTTGGTGTATCTAAAATATCCTTTTCACGACTAAACTGAGTTGGAACTTGCTCAACATTTTTACCATTAATGGTCAACTGACCTTGATTAAATTCAATATGATCACCGGGTAATCCAATAATACGCTTGATATAGCTAATTTTTGGATTTTCAGGATAACGGAATACAGCAACATCACCACGTTGCGGTTCACCAATATCCAGAATCTTGGTGTTGGTAATCGGTAAACGCACTCCATACTGGAACTTATTCACCAAGATATAATCTCCTGTTTCTAAGGTCGGGACCATAGAGTCAGAAGGAATATTGAATGGCTCAAAGAAGAAAGAGCGTAAAACAAGAACTACAGCAAGAACAGGCCAGAAATCATATGCCCATGAAATAACGACATTTTCATTCCCCTTTCCTTTGGTTGCACGCTGTTTCAACACAAACTTATCAAGTAACCACAGCGCAAAAAAAACCAGCGTTACAGGAACGAGAATTAAATTAAAATCAAAATCCATGAGCAATCAGACCTCTAGTTTTTATCTTTCTACTTTTAACACAGCAAGGAACGCTTCTTGTGGAATTTCAACACTACCCACTTGTTTCATACGTTTCTTACCTTCTTTTTGCTTAGATAACAATTTCTTCTTACGAGAAACGTCACCACCATAACATTTAGCCAATACGTTTTTACGCATAGCTTTTACAGTTGAACGTGCAATGATTTGTGCACCAATCGCAGCTTGAATCGCAACATCAAACATTTGGCGTGGAATCAAGTCCTTCATTTTTTCAACCAAAGCAATACCGCGGTGACGGGCATCATTACGATGGCAAATCATTGCTAAGGCATCAACCTTATCACCATTAATTAATACATCAACCTTAACCAGAGATGAACTTTCAAAACGGACAAAGTTATAATCCAAAGAAGCAAAACCACGTGAACATGATTTCAATTTATCAAAGAAATCCATCACCACTTCTGCCATTGGAATTTCAAAGCTAATCGACACTTGGTTACCCAAGAACTTCATATCTTTTTGCACGCCACGACGCTCAATACACAGCGTCATCACATTGCCTAGGTATTCTTGCGGAACAAGGATATGACATTCTGCAATTGGCTCACGTAAATCTTCTACGGTTGAACCGTCCGGCATTTTAGATGGACTGTCGATATAAACCGTTTGACCATTTTTCATCAATGCTTCATAGATCACTGTTGGTGCTGAGCTGATGAGGTCCAAATCATACTCACGTTCTAAACGCTCTTGTACGATCTCCATGTGCAGCATACCCAAGAAGCCACAACGGAAACCAAAACCAAGTGCATCTGAACTTTCAGGTTCAAAGAATAAAGCAGAGTCATTGATTTGCAGTTTGTGCAAGGCTTCACGGAACGGTTCAAAATCACTGGCATCAATGGGAAACAAACCTGCATAGACCTGTGGTTTTACCTTTTTAAAGCCCGGTAACGTTTCAACTTCTGGTGTTGCTGCAAGTGTAATCGTATCCCCCACTGGCGCACCAAAAATATCTTTGATCCCAGCAATCACAAAACCGACTTCACCTGCTTCTAAAATGCCTGTTTCAGTATGTTTTGGATTGAAAATACCTACCGAGGTAATGATATGTGACTGACCTGTTGATTTCATCAACATCTTATCGCCTTTACGCACACGACCTTGTTTGATACGAACCAACGAAACCACGCCTAAGTAGTTATCGAACCACGAGTCAATAATCAGTGCTTGGAGCGGTGCATCACGATCACCTTGGGGCGCAGGAATGACATCGACCAAAGTTTCAAGAACTGACTCTACTCCTAAACCTGTTTTTGCTGAACAGGTAGGTGCATGGGTTGCTTCGATTCCAATAATTTCTTCAATTTCATGGATTACACGTTCAGGTTCAGCTTGAGGCAAATCAATTTTGTTGAGAATTGGCAGTACTTCCAAGCCTTGTTCAATGGCGGTATAACAGTTTGCAACAGATTGTGCTTCCACACCCTGTGCAGCATCCACAACCAATAGTGCGCCCTCACAGGCAGCCAACGATCGAGAAACTTCATAAGAGAAGTCGACGTGTCCCGGAGTATCAATAAAGTTTAACTGGTATTCTTGACCATTCGGGTGCGTGTAATACAATGTTACCGAAGCCGCTTTAATGGTGATTCCACGCTCACGCTCAAGCTCCATAGAGTCTAAAACTTGAGCCTGCATTTCACGATCTTGCAATCCACCACACATTTGGATAAATCGGTCAGCAAGAGTCGACTTTCCATGGTCGATGTGAGCGATAATAGAAAAATTGCGTATGTTATTGATATTAACAGACTTCTTAGCTACTGCCATAAACTACTCTAAAAATATGTACACCATCATGTACTCAATATCAAAAGTACCTCTGGCGTGCAAA
Source organism: Acinetobacter sp. Res13-Abat-PEC15-P4-01 (assembly GCF_015676285.1). Taxonomy (NCBI): domain Bacteria; kingdom Pseudomonadati; phylum Pseudomonadota; class Gammaproteobacteria; order Moraxellales; family Moraxellaceae; genus Acinetobacter; species Acinetobacter sp. Res13-Abat-PEC15-P4-01. The sequence goes on from NZ_JADAIN010000037.1 coordinate 80,311, forward strand.
AAATGAAATTTCCCAATTGCTGCACAGTATAAGCAGATCAAGGTTAAAAATATAGTAAGGCTTTGAGAAAAACTATCTCTGCTTGACATTGTATGCAAGCTACACTTTCAATCTATTTTCTCTTTTTCCCTGTTTTTATTTGTCTCACTTTTATCCGAAAACTGAACTTGTGCAGGCAGGCATAATGCGATTAAACCGCCAAATAGCGTGCTGATGAGTATGAGCAAATGCAATTGCACAGCCGCAAAGAACAATGCTTTGGTTTCCGAGAGATTCAACAGTTTTCCAGTTGCCAATATTGCAGCTTCATAGGTCCCTAGACCAGCTGGGGCATGAATAGGTAATACTGAGCTCAATTCCCCTCCAATACTTACAGCTGCCGTCTCCCACCAGTGTAATGAAATAAACCAGTCTAAAACGACTGCAAAAACCATGATTTTACTTAGCCAACAAATCAGTGTAAATAACCAACTTCGCAGTAAGCTTTTAAAATGCAATGGCATGGCCAATAAAACGTGTTCAAGTAAGTTTTTCAATCGCCCCTGTGTACTGAGCTGTTCTGAAAAACGTTTTAGCCACGGCGTAAAAAATAATAATATTAATGGCGAGATTAACCATAAAAGCATCAAGCCCCATAAGCCTAAATTATTGGAGTGCTCCAATAATAAAAGGATGAGAAAACCCAGCCCAAGCAACACCTGTAAATCAAGTATTCTCAGCAGCAATAAACCTGCTGTCGCATAACTGAGGCTCAACGTAAAATAGCGTCGCATCAGTAAAGGAAAGCTGATTTCTCCAGAACGAAAAGGTAATAAGTTATTGAGTAGATTATGAATCAGCATGATTCGGCAACAGGTCATCCCCTGCCCACGAGTAATGGGCAAAAAGAAATCATGGATTCGCCAACCTCGAATCAGATAAGTCATCTGCATCAGGATCAATGACACAATCAAATATAGGATAGGAACATGTTTCCAAGCCTTAAAGATCTGCAACCAACCAAACCACCATTCAATCGCAACAACATACAAAATGATGGCGATGCTCAGTAACACTTGTGGTATGTATTTGCGTCGACTGCCAAGCTGATGGTTTGAATTGCGATCTATCTGTTCAGACACAGGTGCTACCTTTAATTATTGTCATTAAAAAATCATGAAATCGTAATCTTTCAGTTAAATTTAACAATATATGATCAAACACGGATCAATAACAATTACATCAACTATGCATAACGCATTTTTATTACAACCTGAAGAAGAGCTTGATCTACTTAGCCCCTCTTACTCACACATTTTTTTCTCTCTGATTATTCCTCTTTACAATGAAGAGGAAACAGTTATTGCATTAATAGATACCATTCAACAGGCTTTAGGCACGCAACACCAACCCTGGGAATTAATTATGGTTGATGATGGCAGTTCTGATGCAACTGTGAAGACCATTCAGCAGAAACTGGGTCAAAGCCCCTTGAATGCAAGATTAATTCAATTAAGCCGTAACTATGGGCAAACGGCAGCCATGCAGGCAGGAATTGACGAGTCTTATGGACAGTATATTGTGACGATGGATGGTGACTTACAGAACGATCCACATGATATTCCAGCCATGTTGCAGCAACTGATTGATCAAGATCTTGATCTCTTGGTGGGTTGGCGTAAAAACCGACAAGATGCATTAGTGTTAAGAAAAATTCCTTCCTTACTCGCCAACCGACTGATCGGTCGAATATCAGGTCTACGCTTACATGATTACGGCTGTAGCCTGAAAATATACCGTGCCGAAATCATCAAACAAATCCGCTTGGTGGGCGAAATGCACCGATTCATACCGCTCTGGGTAGCCAGTGTCGTTCCTGTATCACGTATTGGAGAAGTTCCCGTAATTCACCATGCCAGACAATTTGGACAATCCAAATATGGTATTTCTCGAACGATTCGCGTGATATTGGATTTAATTTCAGTGATGTTCTTTCAGCGTTATCTCATGCGCCCCGGTCATTTATTTGGCTCAATCGGACTGTTCCTTGGGTGTATCGGCACAGTCATGCTGATTTATCTGGCAATTGATAAATATATTCTGGGTCACTCCATCGGTACACGTCCCATGCTGCTGATTGGCGTGATGTGTGTGTTGATGTCACTACAGTTTTTAATGACAGGTATTATCGCTGAACTGATTACTCGAACCTATCTGGACACTAAAAATCATAAAAGTTATCTGATCCGTCGTGTTTACCATCATCGGAGAGGGCAATGATATTTCCAGCATCCACATTGATCTCCTCAATTTTTCAATCAGCACAAAAACTATTTCAATCGCGTTGGTTAATTGTATTGCTCGCTTTCAATTTTTTAATTGGATTGGGAGGCTCGCCATTATTTGATCTTGATGAAGGTGCTTTCAGTTCTGCAACCATGGAAATGTTAATTCGAGGCGATTATGTCACCACCTATATGGGTGGGGAACTGCGTTTTGATAAGCCCATTTTGATCTACTGGCTGCAAGCCGCTTCTGTCTCTTTATTTGGATTAAACGAGTTCTCGTTACGCCTTCCGTCTGCATTATGTGCAACGCTGTGGTGCTGGGCAATCTATGAGTTTTGCCGGCATTTTTTAGATAGGTCCAAAGCAGCCACCGCATGCATCCTGCTTGCGAGTTCACTGATTATTTCAATTATCGCACGTGCAGCCACAGCTGATGCTTTGCTCAATTTATGGATTTGTCTAGCTTTATTTGATGCTTATCGTCATTTTAACCAACACTGTGCACAATCTAAGAGTTCATCAAAATATGCTTTACGTGCATATATATGGGTAGGGTTAGGTGTGTTGACCAAAGGTCCGATCGCTATTTTAATCCCTTTCGCCAGCATCACAATCTATACCCTGTTGAGCAAAAAATTTAAATCTTGGCAGCACTTGCTGATCAATCCACTTGGATGGTTTATTTGTCTTACAGTCTTCTTACCTTGGTACATGGCTGAATATCTTGCACAAGGACAAGCATTTATTGACGGTTTTTTTCTCAAACATAATCTTTCTCGATTTTCTAAAACGATGGAAAATCATGGTGGAAATTTACTTTACTATCTGCCTATAAGCCTATTGGTTTTTATGCCTGTTACAGGTTTCTTCCTTCAGTTATTGACGCATCTGCGGCGATTTTTTCCTTCTTCTCTTGCCAGGCATTTTGATTCACTGGATATTTTTTGTTGGAGCTGGTTTTTATTTGTGCTGACATTCTTCAGCTTTTCCAAAACCCAGCTTCCGCATTATCTATTATATGGTGTAACACCAATTTTTATCCTGATGGCAAAATATCGAGATCAACTGCGATCTCGCGTCTTGGTTGCGCTACCGATCACTTTATTCATGTTATTGCTGCTTTTTCTTCCCGAAATTGGTCAGTACATTATTGCTCACGAAAAGAAAATTGAAGTCGTGGCTATGCTGCAAGATGGATTACCATTTTTAGACGTGCAATATCGCCTTTCTATTTTGTTCTCGCTTCTCCTCATACTGATTATTTTATTTCGTATTCATCCTGTACTTTGGTTACGTCAAATTTTAGTCAGCATTATTTTCAGTTTAACCATCATTCATGTGGTTATCCCTGCCTATGCATCTATTCAGCAGCAACCTGTCAAACAAGCTGGAATATTTGCTCAGAAGATCACCGAACCTATCGTGATGTGGCGTCATGATATGCCGAGTTTCAGCATCTACTTACAAAAAGTTGTTCCTATACGAGAGCCTAAACCTGGTGAGGTGGTTTTTACAGGTCTAGAAAATCTTCAGGCATTTCCTAATGCAGAAGTTCTATTCAACAAGGGAGGCATTGTTTTAGTCAAACTCCCGAAAATGAAAGGAAGTTCATGATGATTCCATTCTTTTATATTCCAATATTTTGCATTTTAGCTTGGGAACTTATTCATCACTATTACGCAATCAACACGCCCCTTTTCCTGATGATCAATGGAATGCCGCCACACTCAGATTGGTTCTGGCAAAATATAACCTTTATGGGAGATGGTCTGACCGCTTATGTCCTGTTGATATTTTTTTGCCGTCACACTGCTCACTTGCTCTGGCTAGGCTTACTCGCCGTAGTCATTACTGGCTTTGGTGTACACGCCACCAAACAACTCATTGAAATTGTTCGTCCAATAACTTATCTCGGGATAGACAATGTTGAAGTAATAGGCAAGGCATTAAAATATCATAGCTTTCCTTCTGGTCATGCTGCAACAGCATTTGTACTGGCGGGTGTATTGAGCAAATATCTTCAGCTCAATGATTTTGTATATCACCGAACATTTACCTACTTGATAATTTCATTGGCAACCTTGATTGCCTGGAGTCGTGTGGTGGTAGGTGTCCACTGGCCATTCGATATTGTGATTGGAGCACTTTGGGGATGGTATAGTGCCACACTCATCCTCAAGCTTTCCTCAAAAACCAAACGGATGGGGCGAACTCGTTTCAGTGCCAATATTTTATATGCTTTAGCGGCAATCAGTGCGGGTTTTCTATGGCGCTTTGATGGTGGCTATCCACTGGCTGCAGGATTAGCAAAATTACTATCTGTCTGTGCTTTGGCTTACATTGCTCTTGCACTAATCGAGCTCAATTTTCGGGTTAAATTGGTCTTTGATCAAAGCTATCGTCCGCGATTGCGTTCAACCGCAATTCAGCTAAAGCCTCTAGCTTTTGAAAAAAATAAATCTTAAATTGAAGAATATCACCCGCACCGAAATTTTAAACTTTTCTTTAATTTACCAAGCGATATTCAATCTATAGTATTTACCTAAATAAACCCACGCTATTTTTATTGCAAAACTCAAACCGAAGCATGAAAACCTGAGTCACACTGTTGCGATGGAACTTAAATCATAAGGATCCAGATCTTTATCGATCGGTTGATAGGCCTGTATAAATGTTGGTGACATACGCTTTGGGCGACCTGTGGCAATTTCTATGCACGCCCATTTGGTATTGCCGGTAAATAGCAAAGTCTGATCTTTGGCATTGAAAAATGCATACTGGCGAAAAGAATACAATGCATTAATATCATAGAGCCATGTTCGTAAAATGATTTCATCATCCAACATCGCTGCTTTCCGATACTGCACATGATGTTCCACAGCCACCATAGCATGCTTCATTTCTAAATATTGCTTTAAGCCCACACCTAAAGTTTCAATATGTGCCGATGCCACATCCTGCATCCATTGTACATAGACCACATTATTCACATGACCTAAAACATCGATATGTTCGGGTTTAACGTGAATAACCAAATCAAATACTGAGCTCATATGAACTTTCCTACTCTTGATCATATTTAAAAAAATTGCTGCATTTTGACATAAAAAAGCCACTCCTAGAGTGGCTGATTTACATCAATTGGATTTATTGAATACGTAACCCAATCATTGCATGTTGCCCTTCACGCACAATTGCCACACGTGCGACGGTATTTTTCTGCAACTCAGCTACAGCATCCACAAAGTCGTTCGGTGTATTGATTTTCTTATTGTTCACTTGAGTAATCACATCGCCCGGCATAATTCTTGACTGCGCAGCCAAACCACCCCGTGTTACATCTTGAATTAACACACCACCTTTCACATTTAAGCGATTCTTTTCCTGTTCAGTCAAGGCACGGATCGCAACACCAATAACTGGACCTTTGTGGGGCTTGGCTGATGCCGTAGTATTATCAACTTTTGCAGGGGTATCATCAGGTGCAACAGTTAATGTCGCCGTAATCACACGCGGCTTATCATCACGCAACACTTCAAGTTTCACGGATTGATTGGGTTGAGTGCGGTTGAGATAATTTAATAGTTCAGATGTTCTTGAAATAGGCGAACCATTATATTTTAGAATCACATCCCCTGCTCTAAAGCCCGCTTTTTCAGCAGGTGAATTTGGCGCCACCTGAGTAATCAATGAACCTTCCGGTTTATCCAATTTATAAGCTTCAGCAAGATTTCGATCGATATCTTGCAACATCACACCGAGATAAGAACGTGTCACCTTACCATTCTTTTTCAGTTGATCAACAACATCCATTGCCACATCGATTGGGATTGAGAATGACAGCCCCATATACCCACCCGTACCACTGAAGATACGTGAATTTACCCCAACCACTTGACCTTGTTGATTGAATAACGGACCGCCTGAATTACCCGGATTCAACGCAACGTCGGTCTGAATAAAAGGTACAGAGGTTTCACCCATCATATTTCTTGATTTAGCACTGACAATTCCTGCTGATGCAGAATAGTCAAAACCAAAGGGGGAACCAATCGCAAGTACTGGCTGCCCCACTTTAAGCTGATCTACATTTCCAACTGACAATGATGGAAAATTATTTCCTTCGACTTTAAGTAAAGCCACATCTGTACGTTCATCACTGCCCACGACTTTAGCATCGATTTCACGACGGTCATTGAGCATGATGGTCACTTTAGAAGCATCTTCTACCACGTGATGGTTGGTGAGTAGATAACCATCTTTACTGATAAAAAATGCACTGCCATAAGCTGTTTTTTCTTGCGGTGCCCGCTGTTGTGGAATAATGATCTGATTACCAAAGAAACGTTTTAAAATTTCAGGCACCTGCTGCTGTAGCAATTCTTCCTGAGATAATTTTTTAACCACGTTTACACTGACAACTGCCGGACTCACCTGTTCCACCAAATTAGAAAAATCGACAGGTGTTGAAGCTTGAACTTGTGATGTAGCCGCAGCGACAGTGAATACTGCTGCATACATACCTTTTTGCATTAGACCATTACTCATTTATCACGAACCTACATCTGATGATTGTGCTTAAAAAATATTTGTAACATATTATTTGATGTCTTTGCGTAATAATATGTTTACATTTTTTTATAAAACAATACTTTACTTAAAATCATATTAAGAGACTGGGAATCGCTTATTTATACTAAAATCTGACGCATCTAACTATTGTAATTTGTTAAAAAAAAGAGTGTTATTAGCAAACATTTTTCAAATTAGCTGATGGACATGCCTAATTTAAACACAACTCATCAATTCGACGTGATTATTGTGGGTAGTGGCGGTGCAGGCTTAAGTTTAGCCTTATCCTTACCTGAACATTTAAATATTGCTGTTTTAGCAAAATCTACATTGACAGATGCAAGCACCTATTATGCTCAAGGTGGCGTTGCTGCTGTGCTCGATGAAACAGATTCTATTGAACAGCATATTGATGACACTATGATTGCAGGTGCACATTTGTGTGAGCTTGATGCAGTGAAACATACTGTTGAAGGGGGGCGACCTTCAGTCGATTTCCTTTTGAACCATGGTGTTCAGTTTACCTTAGATGAAGATGAGCAACTTCACTTGACCCGTGAAGGTGGACATTCTCAAAGACGTATCATCCATTCAGCAGATGCCACAGGAAAAGCGATTTCAACCACGTTGGTTGAAAGAGCACGCGAAAAGAAAAATATTGTTATTTTTGAGAATTACATTGCGATTGATTTGATCACGACCCATAAGCTTGGACATAAACAGCAGCCGAACCGAGCGGTGGGTCTTTATGCATTGGATGAAAGCAATGAAAAAGTACATACATTTTTAGCGCCATTCACCGCACTTGCTTGTGGTGGTGCAATGAAAGCTTATTTGTACACTTCAAACCCTGATATTGCGACTGGTGATGGTATTGCCATGGCATATCGTGCCGGGTGCCGTGTCGCAAATATGGAATTCAACCAATTTCATCCAACCTGTTTATATCATCCTCAGGCACGCTCTTTCTTAATCACGGAAGCGATGCGGGGCGAAGGTGCATATTTACGTCTCCCTGATGGAGAGCGTTTCATGTTGCGCTTTGATGAACGTGCTGAACTTGCACCACGCGATATTGTGGCTAGAGCAATCGACTATGAAATCAAACGTCTGGGTATTCGCCATGTCTGGTTGGATATTACCCACAAACCTAAAGACTTCGTCAAAGAACACTTCCCTACGCTTTACGCACGACTGCTCGAGTTGGGAATCGATATTACCCAGGATATGATTCCAGTCGTTCCAGCCGCACATTATACTTGTGGTGGTGTGGTTGTAGACGAAAACAGCCAGACGGACATTGCAGGTTTGTATGCGATCGGTGAAACATCCTATACAGGTTTACACGGTGCAAACCGTATGGCGAGTAATTCTCTTTTGGAATGTTTCGTATATGGCATGAGTGCGGCAAAAGATATTGAAGCCAAACTTGACCAATCTTTTGAAAGCCCTGATGTTCCAGAATGGGATGCTTCGCAGTCCACCAACCCAGATGAGGATGTCGTCATCTTGCAGAACTGGGACGAGCTGCGCCAAACCATGTGGAATTATGTTGGTATTGTTCGTACCACCAAGCGTTTACAACGTGCCTTACATCGTATTGAAATGCTTAAAAAAGAAATCACCGAATACTATCAAGACTACCACGTCAGTAAGAACTTGATTGAATTGCGTAATTTGGTCATGGTTTCAGAGATGATCGTGCGTTGTGCTATGCAACGTAAAGAATCACGTGGTTTACATTACACATTGGACTATCCGGAGCTTTCTGAAGAATTGAGAAAAACCGTTTTGACTCCACCAGACTTTACGGTCGAAACCCCTTTGGTCAATGCTGAAGTTTAAAGAGAACAATAAAATAGCCAGAGTATTCTGGCTATTATTCATTTTTTGCATCGTAGCTGACTTAAGTGTTATTGATTTTTTCTCATGATTGCCGCAAATAACTTTTGGGTGACAGATGCATGATTTTCTTAAACATGACGATAAAAGAACTATCACTGTCATAGCCCAATTTCATTGCGACTTGATGAACTGAGTCCCCTTCAGTCAACCATTGCAGTGCTAAAACCACATGTAATTTGCGCCGCCATTGATTAAGACTCATTCCCGTATTGTGATGAAAAATCCGAGTCAAACTGCGTTCACTCATATAGCAGCGGCTTGCCCATTCAGCTAAATTCAGCTTTTGATCCGGTTGTTTTAATAAATCATACGCGATTTGTAACATACGTGAATCTTTCGGCATAGGTAAATAAAATATTGAATGGGTGGTAGACTGTATTTCATCCTGTAAACAGTCCATCAAGCGTCGATTGTTTTCCAACAAGGGCATATCAGAAAATGTTTCAACACGCTCTAACATTGCATTCATTAAACTGGTCACGTGTAACATCGTACACGTCTGTGTTGGAAAATGATGCCATACAGTATGAATAAATACCACATAACCTGTTGAAATACCGTAACTACTGACTTTATGTAAGGTCTTTAATGGAATCCATAATGCATGTTGTGCCGGAACCACCCAAATCCCGAATGGCGTTTCAACAGTAATCAACCCGCTGGTTGTTACCAATAACTGACTTTGTTCATGTTGGTGTGAAGCAAGTTCCCAGTCTGGAACTTGCTGATCTATTTTCAACACAAATAAAGGCAGAAGATTGTGATTGAATGGTGAATGGGGCGTTTCAGTATGCATCATTAACCCATTGGTCTCCTTAGCACAGCATCAATTATTTTATTCGCTTGCTGTTGGTTATCGACAACAAACATCGGATAACCGGAGAACTTAATAAAATTATTGGCAAACTTTTGTGTTTCTAAGCGAATATTTGCATCTGGCTCAATATGAATAAAAGCTTTCACGTATTGTGCCAAAATCTCACGTTTTGACTTCACCCAAGCAGCAACCTGTTTACGTGCTTCATGATCTGTCTGTTGTTCAGGAAAAGCGCCCTCACTCAGAAACACAAATATTTCTTTACGGCTGAGTAATGATTCATATATGGCTATGGTTTCTGTGACTGAAACGGCATCAGCTGGTTGGAAACTGATCGGTATGATTGGAAAATTTTCTAAATTTTGGATAAACATGGGATGGCTCCACAAATAAGAATAATTATCATTTTATTGTGCTTGCTTTAATACACATTCCCCAATTGAGCCAAAAAACAGGGAAATCCAGCCAAATTATGACAAATTCAGTCTTTAGGGTTTTTATAATAAATTTGATGGGCTGTATGAAAAGTCTGAGCATGCAAATTGACCAGATCCTCAAGATTCTGATAACCGCCTGCAAGTACAAACATCAGTGGAATCCCCTCTCGCTTAGCAAGGTTAAATACCATTTCATCGCGCTTTTGAATTAATTCTGTAGTCAACCACGCTGAACCGTAAGGATCTGCTTGATGGCAATCCATGCCTGCCTGATAAATAATAATATCGGCTTTCCACTCATTGGCACGTTGAAAAGCCTCGTGTATTGCCAGGGTATATTGCGCAAAACTTCCATGTTTCGTATGCACATGACGGCTTTCGGCACGTTCATACGTTGGATAGCCAAATGCCAATCCATAAATACTAAAATTATATAAATTGTCTAATCTTCGGGTAAATTCGGCAGTTCCATCACCACCATGTTGATCACAATCCAGAATAAAAATCCGTTTATTGGAAAAATACTGTGCAATCAGTGCCAAACCATTAAAGGTACAGTATGAACCTCCATAGTCATAATTGGCATGATGAAAACCTTGTGCAATGTTGGCTGCAATACCATGTTGAAAAGCCAGCTCCGTCGCCAGTATTTGTCCACCATTGATGGACAAAACTGCATCACGTAACTGTTCATTCCAAGGTTTAAAACCAGCAAATGTTGCAAGTTTAGCAGGTTGTCCGGTTAAAAATGCATCAACATATTTGGGAGAATGCAAGGCCTTTAGAATTTCCGGATCTATGGGTAGGGGTTCATGAAATTTAAAATGATTAAATTGTTGTAATTGCTCGGCAACTGCAACAAGTTTTTCCATGCTATTGGTATGTGTTTGAGCAAAATAGCGCGATGAAAAACAAACATTTAACATAAAGTTATCCGAGACTGGCGATTCTCAATTGTGACAGTGCAACGTCATTCAGTTGTTTAATTAAGGTTGTACCAGGACTAAACAATCCATTATTCACTTGTTGTTCAAAATGGGTGGTAAAGGCTCTTTTTCGATTCTCAGGTGAGATGGCTAAAGTAGTCAATCGTAAAAACCAGAAACCCTGAATTTCTTTATATGGAATGATATAACCTTTGAATTCTTGATTAGGCACTTTATTGTCAATTTGTTCAATATCATATTCTACCGAAAATAAAGAACCAACTGGAATGCGAATACCATTCATGATCAGGGGTTGTAAGTTGATACAGGAATGATCATCTCCCATATTCATTTTTTCAATCAATAACGGGCGGTTTTGCTCATCGACAAAAATATTGATTGAACCTTGTCTCAGCATTGAACGGTGCGCAATTTTCAGGAAAAAATTTTCAGCCATTGGGCAAGAGCCTACTTTAGGTTTCCCGGCTAATGTCTCGATTTCAACATAGCCTGTTTCATTTGCTGTTTTAGGTAAAATCACATCTTCCAACATACAGCAAATGACTTGACTTTCCTCCAGTCCTGCTTGCTGTGATAATTTTCTTAAACTTGCTTGGGTAGCGACTTCTTGCTCAACGAGGACCCTAAAATCATCATTTTTTTGTTGTTGCGATTCAGCCAAAAAGTTTTCAATTGAGCGGTTTTGATCCAGATTATGCCAGTCCTCAATATCAAAACCATAAATTTTTTTCTGATCAATAATTTTCTTTAACTTTTTAAAATCATAGTCTTGGAATATTTTCAAATCTGTCGCTTCAACACTGTCACGAGGAAAGTTGATATACTCAGCCAATACTCGAGTCGCTTGTGTATATCCACAGCCTCGACGTTCCGTCTGATGCGAATAGTGTTCATTTAACATCTCTGTCAATTTATTTGATAAGGGAAAAACGTTTTCCTTAAACAAACGAACGACTTCATGATCTGATGACATATTCTCTATTCCATTTTATAAAATGATTTAATTTTTAAAAATAATCTATTTATTATGAATAAATTAGCATTATCCCCTAGATAACTCAATATAGCATTCAACAGTAAAGTACAGCTAGATTAAATGATATATTTCATCTAATTTAATGAAGTATTTGAGCTTTTTATACACGTTGCTTATTTTTGTGGAGGAATTGAATAGGTTCCTGTGACATGTGCAACAGGATCATCTGAACCCAGCGAGTAAATCCATACTTCACCGACGACTAGAGCTTTCCCCACCTTCATCAATTTACAGATCCCGCGAATATCTACACCACCGGTAGGCTTGCGCAAAAAATTGATGTTCATGTTTGTGGTCACCGTCAAACCAACTAAACCGATTTCTCCCAAAATCGCAACATATAAGGCAAAATCTGCCAGTGCCATCATGGTTGGTCCAGACACAGTTCCACCTGGCCGAATGTCCTGATCACTGACATGCCAAACCAGAGAGGCGCCTTTTTCAGTCACTTCTTCAATTTCGCAGCGTTCCAAGCTTGGTGAAAAAAATTGCTGTAAAAAATTAACGATTTCAGTTTTAGTGCTTTTCATCATTCACGTCTTTATATCCTTGACCTGAAACAATATAAAGGCTTTTAAGACTGAAAACATCAGAATAAATCAATCTATTACAGTTCTTTTAGATAGCGCAAGGCCTCTGCAAAGACTTGTTCTGCTGTTTGAGTAGCATCTAAACGTTTCATTCTTTGCGCATCACGCAAATGAATTTCAGAAAAACCACTACGTACAGACTCAAAAAATACCTCTTTTTCTTGTTCAAAACGGTCTAAAGCACCACGTGCCCGTGCTCGATCCATCCCCAGTTCAATCGGTGCATCCAACCAAAAGGTAATATCGGGCATTCTGGAGACAAAGTTAGTATTTAATATTTGTAGTTTTTCACGACTTAGACCACGACCGGCGCACTGATAAGCAAAGCTCGAATCAACGAAACGATCACAAAGCACAACCTTACCGGCATCTAATGCAGGTAAAATCACACCTGCCAAATGTTGTGCACGTGCTGCATACATCAGCAATAACTCGGTATCATGACTCATCTGCTCTTCATGATTCACAGACAACAGTAATGCACGTATTTGTTCAGCTAAAGGTGTACCACCAGGTTCACGCGTTAGAACAACTTGTTGATCCTGCTTTTGAAAATGTTCAAACATTTTTTGGATGAGTGTGGTTTTTCCAACCCCTTCAGTTCCTTCAAAACTTATAAACATACTCATTCCTTAACTTTAGCGCGCATAACTTCAATATATTGTTGTACCGCACGGTTGTGATCATTTAAATTCGAGCTAAATTTATGTCCGCCATTTCCAGTTGCAACAAAATAGATATTTTCAGAATCATCAGGATGCATTGTCGCTTCAATCGCTTTTTTACTCGGTAAAGCAATCGGTGTAGGCGGTAAACCATTTATCGTATAGGTATTATATGCGGTTGGTGTACGCAAATCTTGTTTTGAAATCTTGCCCGTATATTTATCACCCATGCCGTAAATCACAGTTGGATCCGTTTGTAGACGCATGCCCAATTTTAAACGGCGACAAAATACTCCTGAAACCTGTCTTAACTCACTGTCGACACTGGTTTCTTTCTCTATAATCGACGCCATAATCAAGGCTTCATATTTTGTTTTATAAGGTAAATTTGGTGCGCGCTTTTCCCAGGCATCATCCAAAATTTTCATTTGACGTTGATATAAATCTGTCAAAATCTGTTTATCTGTTGCCCCTTTATCAAAGAAATATGTATCTGGTGCAAACAATCCTTCAGGATGTGCATAAGGAATACCCAATACTTTTAGCATTTCAGCACGAGGAAGCTGAATGACTGTTTTTTCAATCAGTGGATCTTTATTTAAAGATTGGATCAACTGCTTCGTCGTTGTACCTTCAATTACTAAAAGCCGGCTCATTTGAGCATTTTCAATATTGGACACCATTTCTAAAACTTGGCGTACACTCATGCCTTTACTGACTTCATAGACACCAGCTTTCATAGTGTCGTGAATGAAAATCTTACGATACAGCTTTAAAATAATTGGAAAACTGACTTTATCTTGTTTGGCCAAATCATCAATGAAACCCGTATAGGTTTCCCCATTGGTAATGGAAAGCTTCTGTTTCGCACCAGAAACTGGGTAGCTTTTAAAAAGACTCATTTTTAAAACAATCGCAGTAATGATCAGGAAAACCATTACAAAAATAGCAATGCCTTTATAGATGTGAGTACTGTCTTTGGCTTGAGTCTTCTTTTTAGATTTGGGCTTGGATTTCGCTTTAGGCATGAGAATTAAACTGACTTAAATTTAAAGTGTTAAATAAATCAACACAAGGTTGAGTGTCCAAATTCAGATGATCCAATGTTGTCGCCGCTTTCATTGGACTTAATGCATTACAGAAAAATAAACTCTGAATATGCTTAATTTGATCCATATCAATAAAACGTTGTTCACAGGAAACACCATAATGTTGCATTCGTGACAATATTTCAGCACGCATCACCCCATGTACGCCATTATAGCGAAGTTCAGGAGTAATCCATGTATTGTTTATTTGAAAAAAGCAATTACTGCTGATCCCTTCGACAATTGAACCCTGTACATCAGTCACCAATGCTTCTACCCAGCCATGCTGTTGCGCTTCTTTTTTTAGCATTACCTGTTCTAAACGATTCAATGTTTTCAAACCCACTAAATTTGGCATCAATAAACCCAGCGCCTGATTTAAAACGCCACTTTGGATAAATTCAGGTTGAAATTGACTGGTCTCTTTTGGATAAAACATCAGATAGAAATCTGCAGGATGATCAGGCATGGCATAACCACGGTCACCCTCACCACGACTCAAGACAAGCTTGAGCGTTCCATTTAAGCTACTGAATTGTTGCTTTAATAGCGCCAAACTTTGATCCAACAGCTCAAAATCAAAATTTAGATAAAGTCGTTCTGTCGCCAATTTTAATCGTGCACGATGTAAAGACTCTAGTTCAAAATTCCCTTGATGAAATCTGGCTGTGGTAAAGCAACCATCACCATAATGAAATGCTCGATCCAAAAGTGGAATAGAATCAATTTGTTGAGCATTTTTAAAACAGATCATTACGCAATTTCCCGTGGCTTTACTCAATTACATTTTGAAACATACATAGCTTCTATTTCTCTTTTATTCATATAAAATTCGTTTTTTATTATTTTTTATGAATAAAGACTCGCATTATGCTTACTCCATCTTACCGAACTTCAGAAATAAATGGGGCAAAAAATGCAGTTCTCTAAACTTAAATTTGCTGTGGCAGCAGCACTGATTTCAACCACTTCTTTCAGCGTAGCAGCAAAAGATTTTTTAAACGTATCTTATGATCCGACCCGAGAATTGTACGATAACTTCAACAAACAATTTTCAGCATTCTGGAAGTCTAAAACTGGTCAAGACATTCAGTTCAAGCAATCTCATGGTGGTTCAGGTAAACAAGCCCGTGCAGTCATTGACGGTTTACAGGCTGATGTGGTCACACTTGCGCTGGCAGCAGATATCGATGCGATTGCACAAAGTACTAATTTATTGCCTAAAGACTGGCAAAAGAAGTTTCCGCAGAACTCAACACCTTACACGTCTACCATCGTATTCCTTGTACGCAAAGGCAATCCAAAAGGCATTAAAGACTGGGGCGATTTGGTAAAACCGGGTGTAGAAATTGTTACACCAAATCCAAAAACCTCGGGTGGTGCACGTTGGAACTATTTGGCAGCTTGGGCTTGGGCAAAGCATAAATATGGTTCAGATGCGAAAGCACAAGATTTTGTTCGTCAAATCTATAAACAAACGAAAGTCCTCGACTCTGGTGCGCGTGGTGCTACTACAACATTTGCTGAACGTGGCATTGGTGATGTGTTACTGGCTTGGGAAAACGAAGCTTATCTGTCTACTCGTGAGCAACCAGGCAAGTTTGAAATCATTACCCCGTCATTGTCAATTTTGGCAGAACCACCAGTGGCAATTGTAGAAAAGAATGCTGAAAAAGACGGTAATTTAAATTTAGCAAAAGCCTATTTGAATTATTTGTATTCACCTGCCGGTCAGGAAATTGCGGCTAAAAACTTCTATCGTCCACGTAATGCGGCAACATTACAAAAATATGCCAGCACATTCAAACCACTGAAATTGGTAACCATTGACAAAGAGTTTGGTGGTTGGACTAAAGTTCAAAAACAACACTTTGACAACAATGGCGTCTTTGATCAAATTGTCAAAGCCAATGCGAGCAGTAAATAACTGTTCTCAATCAACTTAAGCTAAAAACAGGAGCACCGACATGATTCACACCATTATTGTTCCCGGCGTTGGTGGAAGCGATTACGATCACTGGCAGTCCAAATTACAACGTGAACTCATGTCATGCTCTCGTGTGCAGCAACAGGATTGGAATTTGCCCATATTGAAAGACTGGGTAAATGAATTTGTCAGAACTGTATTGAATGCGCCTCAGCCTGTTCAAATTGTCGCACATAGCTTCGGATGCTTGACGAGTGTTGCAGCTTTGGCACAACATCCCGAAATTACTGCAAAAGTAAGAAAAATGATTTTAGTTGCACCAGCAAATCCTGCACGTTTTGGTGAAGCTGGTTTTGCTCGAAACAGTATGGGTGATTATGAAAATTACTTTCAAACATTAAATATTGCTGTTCCGACTGAAATGATTATTTCTGAAAATGATCCTTGGTTAGACTTTGAAGATGCACAAAAATTGGCACGCGCTTGGAAAATCAAACCCAGAAATTTAGGTCAAGTGGGTCATATCAATGTTGCTTCAGGTTTTGGACATTTTCCAGAAATTTATGACCACTTAATCATTGAGCAACAAAAAATCTTTATGAGTAATACTGATGATACCAAGTTGTTTTTTAAATTTGCAATTTAACCATTGCCTTTTAAGCTTGCAAAAACCGTTTTAAATTTGCTTATTGATTTCAATAAGCTTTCTCTCTTTTGAGGAGTCATCATGTCGCAGCGATCCCGAGTGCTGCCAGGTTTTGGTCTTTCACTAGGCTTCACCCTAGCGTATCTATCTTTAATCGTACTGATACCACTTTCTGCCGTATTCATAAAATCATTAGGCGTAGGTTGGGATGGTTTATGGGAAATCTTGAGCTCTGAACGTATTTTAAAATCATTACAGCTCAGTTTTACCACCGCCCTCATTGCAGCCTTGATCAATGTGATTTTTGGTTTTTTATTGGCTTGGTGCTTAGTCCGTTATTCGTTTCCTGGCAAACGTATAGTCGATGCGCTTGTCGACTTACCTTTTGCTTTACCTACAGCCGTTGCAGGTATTGCCCTGACCTCTTTATACGCTTCGACAGGTTGGATTGGGCAATTGCTTGAACCATTAGGGATTAAAATCGCCTATACATCTTTGGGTATTACCCTAGCCCTGATTTTTATCGGTATTCCTTTCGTTGTGCGTACAGTACAACCTGTGTTGAGTGATCTTGAAACAGAACTGGAAGAAGCCGCTTCAGCACTTGGGGCAAATCGTTTTCAGATCGTGACTAAAATCATTTTACCGATTCTGTTCCCCGCATTGTTAACTGGTTTCGCCCTAGCGTTTGCACGTGGTGTGGGTGAATATGGTTCGGTTATTTTTATCGCAGGCAACATACCTTACGAAACTGAAATCGCACCTTTAATGATCATTACCCGCTTAGAGGAATATGACTATGCAGGGGCAACGACCATTGCAGTTGTAATGCTCATTATTTCATTCTTTATTTTGTTCCTGATTAATTTGGTTCAGGCATGGGCAAGTCGCCGTACAGGGAGAACTGCACGATGAGCTTAAATACCAACAGCAATGCTTTGGCTGAAAAACTGCAATCTCGTGATGCAACCCGTGAACCAACATGGGTACGTTATACCTTACTCATCATTGGATTGATTTTCTTTCTGGGCTGTTTAGTTCTTCCATTAGTGCTGATTTTTGTTGAGGCATTTAAACAAGGCGTTCAGGTTTATTTCGCCTCATTGATCGATCCCTATACATTGTCTGCCGTGAAACTCACTTTGCTGACAGCAGCAATTGCCGTTCCACTGAATGTTATTTTTGGTGTCACGGCAGCATGGTGTGTAGCAAAGTTTAATTTCCGTGGAAAGTCTATACTCACCACGATTATCGATACGCCATTTTCTGTATCGCCTGTCATTGCAGGTTTGATGCTGGTTCTGATCTTCGGTTCGCAAGGCTGGATGGGATCATGGCTAATTGAACATGATATCAAAATCCTGTACGCCACACCTGCAATCATCATTGCCACAGTATTTATTACAGTTCCTTTTGTTGCACGTGAGTTGATTCCGTTAATGGAGGCGCAAGGAACAGAGGAAGAAGAGGCGGCCATTGTTTTGGGTGCTTCTGGCTGGCAGACTTTTTGGAAAATTACCATTCCCAATATCAAATGGGGTCTGATCTACGGCGTGATTTTATGTAATGCCCGTGCGATGGGCGAGTTCGGTGCAGTTTCCGTTGTGTCAGGTCATATTCGTGGCGAAACCAATACATTGCCGCTACATATTGAAATTTTATATAACGAACCAAATTCGATTAGTGCTGCTTTTGCGGTTTCGACCTTGTTGGCATTTTTGGCAATTATTACCTTAATTTTAAAAACATGGGTTGAATATCGCCAAGAAAAACAAGATCGTGAAAGTAAAGAATCTACTGTTTCTTAAGGAATTGCACATGAGTATTCAAGTTAAAAATATTGAAAAAAACTTTGGTGCATTCCATGCACTTAAAAACATCTCACTGGATTTTCCAGAAGGTCAACTGGTTGCCTTACTTGGACCTTCAGGCTGCGGTAAAACCACACTGCTTCGTATTATCGCCGGTCTAGAATCAGCAGATCGCGGTCAAGTGATTCTTGAGGGTACGGACGCAACCAATATTCACGTACGTGAACGTCAAGTGGGCTTTGTATTTCAGCACTACGCTTTATTTCGCCATATGACGGTATATGACAATATCGCCTTTGGTTTACGCGTTCGCCCTAAATCTACGCGTCCAAATGAAAACGAAATTAAAAAACGTGTCACACGTTTGCTGGATTTGGTTCAGTTAGGTTTCTTGGCAGACCGCTATCCTGCGCAACTGTCTGGTGGTCAACGTCAACGTATTGCTTTGGCACGTGCTTTAGCCGTTGAACCTCGCGTATTATTACTCGATGAACCCTTCGGTGCACTCGATGCCAAGGTTCGTAAAGAATTGCGTCGTTGGCTCAGAACCTTGCATGATGAATTGCATATCACCTCTATTTTTGTTACCCATGACCAAGAAGAAGCATTGGAAGTGGCGGATCAAATCGTGGTGATGAACAAAGGTGATATCGAACAGATTGGCTCACCACGTGAAGTCTATGAAAAGCCTGCAACCCCATTTGTGTTTGACTTTTTAGGTCAGGCAAATCGTTTTGAAGGTGAAAATCATCAAGGTATCATTCAAATCGGTGATGATCGAATCCAACTGCCTTCAGCACAGAAGACTGCTGACGGTAAAGTGATTGCTTTTGCTCGACCAAACGAATTGAGAATTCACGCACAGCCGACTGAAAATGCAATTCAAGCGACCTTCTTACGTGAATTATGGATTGCAGGTAAAGTCATGGCGGAATTACAGGATCGTCAGGGACAACTGATTGAAATTGCTTTAAATCCAGAAGAAGCAAAATTACATCAATACAGACCAAATCAAACAGTTTGGGTAAGTGCTTCTACACTTCACCTATTTGAAAATCAAGTCGCGTAATCGTCGACAGGATGAGTATTCACCCTACTCATCCACATCTGAGGTATAGAACATCATGAACTTTCAACAATTACGAATTATCCGAGAAACGGTTCGTCAAAACTACAATTTAACTGAAGCTTCAGCAGCACTTTACACATCGCAATCAGGTGTCAGTAAACACATCAAAGATTTAGAAGATGAATTAGGTGTACAATTGTTTGTTCGTAAAGGCAAACGTTTATTGGGCTTAACCGAACCCGGGCAAGCCTTGCTCAGTATTGTTGAACGTATGTTGATTGATGCCGACAACATTAAACGTCTTGCGGATGACTTCAATAAAGTCGATGAGGGCACATTAACCATTGCAACAACACATACCCAAGCTCGTTATGTGTTACCTCCAATCGTAAATTTGTTTAAAAAAGCTTTTCCTAAAGTACATTTGATTTTGCAACAAGCCAGCCCTGTTGAAATTTCTGAAATGCTGCTCCTGGGTCTTGCAGATATTGGTATTGCAACTGAATCACTGACAACAGAAGATAATTTGGGAAGCGTGCCATTCTATAATTGGAAACACAGCATTATTACTCCACAAGACCACCCTCTAACCAAACTCAATCCCAAAGACATCACTTTAGAAAAATTGGCTGAATACCCTATTATCACCTATCACGGTGGTTTCACGGGTCGTTCTAAAATCGATAAAGCCTTTGAAGATGCCAATATTGATGTCGATATCGTCATGTCAGCACTCGATGCCGATGTAATCAAAACCTATGTTGAGCTTGGAATGGGGGTTGGTATTGTCAATGATGTGGCATACGATACAGAACGTGATCATCGGTTAAAACAGATTGATACGGACATTTTTGGCTTAAACACCACCTGGATTGCGGTACGTAAAGGCCATTTACTGCGGGGTTATGGTTATGAGTTTATTTCACTCTGTTCGCCAGAAGCCGATATTAAAGCATTAAAGAAAATTGCCTACCCTGAAGATTAAGTTTCATCGATCAAAAGATAAGACAGAGTACAAAAGTGTTCTCTGTCTTTATTTTAATTCAACCATTCAAATACACAGCAAAAACATTTAAGAAAAACTAAAATTATTGATTTTATTTAATATTTTTCAAAAGCACAGTTTTTTAGTATAAAATTTAACCTAAATCATACTTTAATATTGTCATTTTGGGGACAAGGATGAATCATCGGATCTGGAGTTTAGCTATTGGAGGCGTGCTTCCTCTATTTAGTCATGCCGCAGCTATGGAGAAATCTGATCAATCCATCCGTACTTTTCTTGAGCCCAAGCATTATATCGAACTGTCTTACGCTGAACTTTATGCCGATGTATCCGGACAATTACCTCAACGAGAGGAATTGAAACAACAAGGCATTCATGATTTTTCTACAGGCAATTTGATTAATACTTATCATTTTGTCAATGCAGCAGCAAAACTACAAATCGCAGCACAGTGGTCATTTGGTTTTATCTACGACCAACCTTATGGCGTTGACATTGCCTATCAATACCGTCCGCAGAGTGATCATGGAAAAGCACTTCTAGAGTCTGGACAGTTTAATTTTGACAGTCAAAATCTGACCATGCTCTTGGGTTACCAGCCTACTTCACACTGGAACATCTACACAGGAGCGGTTTATCAGCAATTTGAAGGTAAATTAAATGTTTTTGGTACAAACTATTCTGCCATGAGTGGTTATCAAGCAAAATTTGAACAAAGTGCGGGTTATGGATGGCTAACAGGCTTAAGTTATCAAATTCCAGAATATGCCTTAAAAAGCTCACTGACCTATCGTTCTAAAATCAATCATCAAGCAACAGTTGCAGAATACATCTCAGGTCAAAGTTTAGCTGTGGTGCCTTTTGAAAAAACTCAAATTTCCACACCACAATCCCTAAATCTAGAAATTCAGTCTGGATTAACAGCAAACAATATTCTTTATAGTCAGCTTCGTTGGGTCAATTGGAAAGACTTTGAAATTCAACCCAGACAATTTTCTGCTGTGGTTGATTATGCAGTACAACAATATCCTGAATTCATCAAACCGTTCAATTTGATTGATTATAAAAAAAATCAATGGTCTGCAAAACTCGGTATTGCCCATATGTTTTCAGATCAATGGCTGACCACAACTGATTTGTCTTGGGATTCGGGCAATGATAATCCCGCCGGAACACTCAATCCCTCCGATGGCTTTTATGCATTAGGCTTAGGCGGTATGTACAACTTTAATAAAAACAGTTTTATTTCCTATGGCATAAAGTATTTTCGATTTCAGAAAGCAAAAGTAGCAGATCTGGATGCAAACAATCCAATTACTCAAAATTCAACTTTAGCTGAAGTGGGTCGAAATGTTGCATTTGCACACGGAATTCGAATGGGATATCGTTTTTAAATTATTTTGATTGCCTCAATCAATAAAAAACGAGCCGAAGCTCGTTTTTTATGTACCTATTCGTAATGAATTACCAGTGATAACTCACACCGACTTTACCAACTGGAAGCCATTGATATTTGTCATCATTACGAATTTTATTTTCTAAACGATTTGCTGCATCTGCACCAGAAGTAGGATCTAAACTACCCACTTCTTGTAAACCAACAGCTTTTAGGTTAGCTGATGGATTACCTGTATAATAAGCGCCAACTTCGCCAAATACACCTATATTCTTGGTAATTTTTGGAGCCCAACCAAAACCGATGTATGGTGCAATTTGATTATCATAATCTACTTTACCATTGATACTACCATTACCTGTTGGCGCATAATAGTTTTTACCATCAATTTTCAAAGTATCATTTGAGTTATGTAATGATTTCTTTAAATCATATTTACTGTCTACATAGCCTACACCAGCAGCTACATAAAGCCCCTGAGCCAATGCATTCTGACTTGCACCCCAAGGACGAATTTCAGCATTTAAATATGTCAGGTTATTGTCTAAATCCATGTCATATTTAGTGCCATCAATAGACAAATCGTTTGACCAAGAAATATCACCACCATTATAACCCAATGCTAAACCAACATATGGGTTAGCAGTCCAGAGTAAAGCACCACCGTAACCAGTTGTACCTACCTCAAGACGAGCACCTGTCGGAATTAATTGATTAGCTTCAAAAGCATAACCTTGATCAACAACAGACCCATCAGCCATTGCTAGACCAGAAGCAGATAATGCAGCTGTTACCGCTAATAGTTTTAACACTTTCATTTATGTCTCCTCAAAAAATAGAGTTTGTTCTTTAATCATTAATGTGTTTGGTTCGAAAAAATAATATGTGATTTGATCTACACAATTAATAGGCAAATTGATTGCTTTTTGTTATTTTTTGATACAAATGAATATTAATTGTTGTTTTAAAAAGATAAAAATTTAACGAAATCTTAATAATCACGGATTTCAGTTATATTATTTTAAATTATGGGATGAGTTTTTTCGATTAGAGCCGATTTTATCTCTAAACCAAGTCTAATTTGGTGTAGAATCTTTAAAATTTTTTTGGGAAGGATGATTATGTCTCAGCTTTCAACGATCATTGAACAAGCGTTCGAAAACCGTGCCAACTTTACAGCAGTAGATTGCCCTGCTGAAGTACGTCAAGCTGTAGAAGAAGCTATTGCAGGTTTGGATAATGGTACACTTCGCGTAGCTGAAAAAATTGACGGTGAATGGGTGGTTCACCAATGGTTGAAAAAAGCTGTTTTATTGTCTTTTAAATTAAATGATAACAAACCGATCGAGTCTTGTGACCTTCGTTTTTATGATAAAGTAGAGACTAAATTCAAAGGTTGGACAGAAGAACAATTTAAAGCAGCTGGTGTACGTGTGGTGCCTCCTGCTGTGGCACGTAAAGGTTCTTTCCAAGCTAAAAATGTTGTATTGATGCCATCATACGTCAATATCGGTGCCTATGTAGATGAAGGTACAATGGTTGATACTTGGGCAACAGTAGGTTCATGCGCTCAAATTGGTAAAAACGTCCACCTTTCAGGTGGTGTGGGTATTGGTGGTGTACTTGAGCCACTTCAAGCCAACCCAACAATCATTGAAGACAATTGCTTTATCGGCGCACGTTCTGAAATTGTTGAAGGTGTGATTGTTGAAGAAGGCTCTGTAATTTCAATGGGGGTTTTCATCGGTCAATCCACCAAGATCTATGATCGTGAAACTGGTGAAATCCATTATGGACGTGTACCAGCAGGGTCAGTGGTTGTTTCAGGCAGCCTACCATCTAAATGTGGTACATATAGCTTATATGCAGCAATTATTGTTAAAAAAGTAGATGCGAAAACTCGTGCTAAAACCAGCTTGAACGAATTACTTCGCGAAGACTAAGCTTCATTCATTCTTGGTTGACTTTAAATTTACTATATATTTAAAGTCATCAAGCGGGGTCATCAACACTCCCATCTCTACGACCAACAATGATCGTAGAGATTTTTCATTTTGTAATCTGTGGTAAATCTCATGAGTTCTCTTCGTTCTTCAACTATTCCTGTTTCTGATCCATCTGCGGGATTGCGTATCACGGAGATTTTCTATTCATTACAGGGTGAGGCAAACACCTTAGGTTTACCTACTGTTTTCATTCGATTAACAGGCTGCCCACTGCGTTGCACCTATTGTGATACCACTTATTCTTTTGAAGGTGGTGAACGCCAATCACTTGATCAAATTATTCAAACAGCTTTAGATTATAAAACCCCCTATGTTTGTGTTACAGGTGGAGAGCCACTTGCTCAACCCAATGCACTGCCATTAATGCAACGTCTTGCTGATTTGGGCTGTGAGGTTTCTTTAGAAACCAGTGGTGCACTGGATGTTTCCAAAGTTGACCCTCGTGTTTCAAAAGTTTTAGATTTAAAAACACCAACTTCAGGTGAAGTAACTCGAAATTTAATCAGTAACTTTGAGCATTTGACCCAACACGACCAAATCAAATTTGTGATTTGTAATCGTGAAGACTATGAATGGTCAAAACAGCAAGTAGAACACTATGCTTTAAATCAAAAAGTCAGCACGGTATGGTTCTCACCTGCTTTTGCTGTTGAAAAAGGTGCTACACGTTTACCACAACTGGCACGTGATTTAGCCCAATGGATTTTAGAAGACCATCTCCCTGTTCGTTTCCAATTGCAGTTACATAAATTGCTTTGGAATGATGAAACTGGTCGTTAATCTACCGTTATTTATTAATATTTGGAGAATTGGATATGCGCCCTCGTGCCATAGTTTTGCTATCTGGTGGCTTAGACTCAACAACTTGCTTAGCATGGGCTCAAGCCAATTACGACTGTATCGCATTAAGTTTTATGTATGGTCAACGCTCAACCACCGAACTTGATGCGGCACGCGCATTAACGAAAAATGCTGGTGTAGAACATCGTGTGATCAATATTGATTTGGGTAACTTAGGTGGTTCTGCACTTACAGACCATAACATTGATGTGCCTGATCATGAAACTGATGGTATTCCTGTAACTTATGTTCCAGCACGTAACACTATTTTCCTGTCTTACGCACTCGCAGCAGCGGAAGTTTTTGATGCCCAAGCCATTGTGATCGGTATCAATGCTGTTGATTATTCAGGATATCCTGACTGTCGTCCTGAATTTATCGAAGCTTTCGCCAATATGGCCCGACTAGCTACTAAAGTTGGAGTAGAAGGAAAACCTCTTAAATTTGAAACACCTCTGTTACATTTATCCAAAGCGAATATAATACGCTTAGGGATCGAACATGGCGTAGACTATAGTCAAACGGTTTCATGCTACCAAGCAGATGACCAAGGACGTGCTTGTGGCAAATGTGATAGCTGCCGACTTCGTAAAGAAGGCTTCAAAGATGCAGGTGTTGCAGACCCGACACGTTATATACCGCAATAACAAGGTACTGTTTATGAAAAATTTAAAATCAAGTCTTATTCTTTCTGCTTTATTTTCAGCTTCGGCTTTAATGGGATCGACGGCTTTCGCTGCTGAGTCAAATGCAATTCAACAAGCCTATAAAAGTGCCAATGTTAAATCTGCACTGATTGGTGTATGTAAAACAGAAACCGCGAAAGGTGGAAAGCTCACTGCCGCTGAGGTGAGCAAATACTGTACGTGTGCTGTTGAGTCTGATGGTAAATTAACCAACGATCAGAAATGGCAAATCCAAAGTGCCATCAACCAAAAGAAAAGCCCTGCGACATTAGCTTTTGTTCAAAAAAATAACCAAGACCTTCAAACTTGTTTTGGTCCTCAGTTAACAGGTAAATTAAAAACCTTAACTGAAGAAGCAATGAAAGCTGCACAAGCGAAGAAATAATTCGAGTTATGTTTAAGAGCCTGCCTATGCAGGCTCTTTTTATACGTACATGGTATATTCGATGCATACTTCATGGAAAAGAACTGTAATACAACAGCAAAAGTTTGTTGCATCATATAGTGGTGGTAAAGATAGCAGTCTCGCCTTATATCATGCATTGCAATCTGGAGAAGCCCTTGTTCTCATTGTCATGCTCGAAGAACAAGGACTTAAATCTCGTTCACACGCAATGTCACTTGAGGTCATCGATGCACAGGCTGAGTTGATTGGTTTACCGATATTAAAGGCATCAGCAACTTGGAATGACTATGAACAACAGTTTTTAAGTCTACTGAGTCAAGCAAAACAATTAGGCGCTGAAACACTCGTGACTGGAGACATTGATCTGATTCAACCTGCACAATGGAATCAGTCTGTATGTGACCGAAGTGGATTAAGTCTGGTCATGCCTTTATGGCAGAAACCGCGGCTTGACATTGTCAGTGAATTTATTGAATTAGGTTTTGTCAGCATGATTGTCACGATCAACTTAAATCTAGGTATGCGGGTTGAAGATCTGGGTAAAATTCTAAACTTTGAGTTTGTAAAAGAATTGATTGCACGTGGAATTGATCCTTGTGGTGAAGCAGGAGAATTTCATACGACACTGATTGATGGTCCTATTTTTAAAGCCCCACTTTTGCTTGATAAAGGTGATATTCTCTATCATGAAAATTATGCCTTTTTAACACTACAACTTAAACACAACCATCTTGAAGGATCCCTATGACTGAACAGATCAAACTCCCGAATCAAAATTTTCCAACCACCACGGGTGAAATCAATTTGACTGAATTAAGTACTGAATGGTTGGTACTGTATTTTTATCCGAAAGATTCAACACCAGGATGTACTACCCAAGCCGTGGGTTTTTCATGCATTAAAAATCAATTTGATGCTTTAAATACCACGATAATTGGTGTATCTCGGGATTCAGTAAAGGCTCACCAAAACTTTACTGAAAAGCAGTCATTGAGCATTAATCTGATCAGTGACAAAGACGAGGTGTTGTGCAAACACTTTGATGTGATCAAAGAAAAAAATATGTATGGTAAAAAAGTAATGGGCATTGAACGCTCAACATTTATCTATCATCAAGGCAAATTGATCAAGGAATATCGCAAAGTGAAAGCGGCTGGACATGCTGAGCAAGTTTTAGAAGACTTAAAAGCATTACAAAAAGCTTGAAAGTAGCATCCCCCTATCCGTTTAAATTGAATGAGTTAAATTTGTAGGGGGCGTTTATAATATATAACTTAAACACAAAACTATAATTAACAGCATTAAATCAAAAACTTATCATTAATCAGCCAAGCAGTATTGATTAGAGCAGCAGAGATAAAGCAATTCCCCACATCACCAGACCAATCATAAAATCTAGAATTTGCCATGACCGTTGATTTTGAAAAAACGGCAATAAAAAGCGCGCGCCAAAGCCCAAGCTAAAAAAGAACAACCATGATGCTGTCACAGCACCTACCGCAAAATAAACTGCACTCGATTCAAACTTGGTTGAGATTGAACCAATCAATACCACAGTATCTAAATACACATGCGGATTAAGCCAAGTTAAGGCAAGACAAATCATGATCATTTTAAACAGCTTAGACTCATTGTTTTCACTCGGCGCAAGACCACTGGATGCTTTGAAAGCCTGAATGAAATGCTGTGCACCATAGACCAATAAAAATGTCGCACCAAAATACTTTGCCCAGTCCACAAACTCAGGATGGGTTTGGATAATTTTTGCAAAACCCAGTACGCCCAATAAAATTAAAATTGAATCAGATGCAGCGCAAACCACGCAGATCCAAAATACATACTGTTTCTTTAATCCCTGTTTCAGCACAAATGCATTTTGAGCACCAATCGCAATAATCAAACTCAACCCAACAGCCAACCCCTGCATATAACTTTGCAACATCTCGGACTACACTTTTAACGTATTTAATGAATTGTGCTATTATCCAAACTTCAGTATTAAAATGAGTATTTCTAAATAAATTTCAATTTAACTAAGTTTTTCTTATTTTAATTTTATGGATATAATTTAAATCCGATTCAGCAAAGCAAGACCACAACCACGTATTACAGGATTATCATGCTGCAGAGTAAACACAGTGAAGCTTTTCTGGCTGTTGCAGAGACAGGTAGTTTTGAACACGCGGCAATACGCCTTAATATTACAGCTTCAGCAGTCACACTTCGTGTGCAAACCCTGGAAAAGCAACTTGGACAAATGCTGATTATTCGAGAAAGACCCTGTAAGGTTACTCAAGCAGGACAAGATGTTTTACTCTTTCTGCAACATCACCGCCTGATGGAACAGAATTTAATCCAGCGTCTACAAGGGCAATCTGCACAATCACAATTTTTTAAATTAAATATTGCCTCGAATGCCGATTCACTCACCACCTGGCTTCTTCCCCTCATTCAACACACCTTGATCAAAGAAAAAATTGTGATTGATTTTAAAATTGATGACCAAACCCAAACCCATCATTTACTTGAAGCAGGATTGGTCAATGCCTGTATCTCTACAGAGGCGCAAGCGATGAAAGGATGTGAAGCCGTTCATTTAGGCAAAATGAATTACCAAATGGTAGCCACACCCTCATTTGTTCAAAAGTATCTAAGTCAAGGTTTACATCGAGAAGTGCTCAGACACACGCCGGCGGTTATTTTTAATGATAAAGATCATGTCCATGGTGAGGTGTTACAACAGCTTTTTGGCTTAATGCCCAACAGTTATCCCTGCCATTTTATTCCCTCAACCAATTCATTTGTTGATGCCATTTTACTTGATCTCGGTTATGGTATGGTACCTGAAATGCAGATACATAAAGAATTATCCGCGGGAAAATTGGTGGAAATTTTGCCTAAAGCCAGAACAGATTTACATCTCTATTGGCATCATTGGAAACAGCAATCCACGCAATTGGATCAGTTAACCTCCACATTGATTTCCCATACACAATCTATTTTGGTTTAATATTTATTTTAACTTGGAAATCATCAAGATAGATTCCGATAAAAATAATAATAACTTTTATCCTTAATTCTATCCTCGCTAATATTCAATTCTTTACTTTTTGAATATTGGTCCTAAATATTATTGTGGACAGAAAATTCATTACAATGTTTAAAATATCGGTGAATCAAAAACTTATACTGCGTCATTTAGCAAATGCTGATCTAGTTATTGTCGCATCAACAAAACACTTAAACACAAAAGACATAACCTCGGATATTTCAGGCAGATGGCACGATCAATATGTATTTGATATTTATTTTCCCGTACAGATACCCAATGAGTTCCATGTCCAGCTTTACATTTTTATTTTGCTTTCCATTGTCCTGCAACCTGAATATTGACTTTCTCTCCTACTCCACCAAGTGCCTTTTTCATACCAAAATCACTTCGTTTGATGACCGTTGAAGCGTTAAAGTCCAATAATTTTGGGTCATTGGAATGAGGCTTGATCGTCGCGTTAAATGTCACTGGTTTGGTTACATTGCGCAGTGTTAACTGACCTAAAATTAAATACTGATGATTGGCTAGGGGTTTAAAAGAAGTACTTTTAAAACCCGCGGTGGGATATTTTTCTGCATAGAACAAATCTTGTCCCATCATCATATTTTTTAAAGATGATTTACTGATGCTTAGGCTGTTAACATCCATCACAAATTGGGTCGATGCAACTTGTGGGCGGTCAACATCAAAATCCAATTGCGACTGAAACTTTTGAAATTGTCCTTTAACAATATTGACACCCAATGAGTCAATATGAAAACCGACCTGACTATTTGCACTCAAAGACCAAGTTGTTGCAGATGTGGATAGTGCAAATATCGAACCACTACACAAAGCAATACTCTTTATTGCTGCTGATTTAAAATTCATATACCGTTCCAAATCCTATTTTGCGATTTTGATTCTGTTCTACAGTGTATTGCAGGCGCATCAAAATAGATTAAAGATTAGATTTGTCTTCGGTTTGGTATTTGTATTTTAATTGTTGGTAAATTTCGGTTTTT
Source organism: Acinetobacter sp. Res13-Abat-PEC15-P4-01 (assembly GCF_015676285.1). Classification (NCBI taxonomy): domain Bacteria; kingdom Pseudomonadati; phylum Pseudomonadota; class Gammaproteobacteria; order Moraxellales; family Moraxellaceae; genus Acinetobacter; species Acinetobacter sp. Res13-Abat-PEC15-P4-01. Next base: position 110,484 of record NZ_JADAIN010000037.1, read on the forward strand.
TGAAATTTTTCTAAAAACTCTGCCGTGCCTAGTGGAAATTCAGCTTGATAAATTTCACCACGGTAATACGCCTCACGTAGCGGCGTTGCGGAAATAGAGCCCACCAAGCTGTCCAACTCGACCATTTCCCATTCTGGAAAGAGCTTTAAATAGTAAGAAGAATCATCTTTAAAATGCCCGATCAGACCAATTTTATCATGCTCTAAGACCACGCCATTGACCAATGTCTTAACCAACTCAACCCACTTGGTATCATTATAAACATCAATCACATGAACAAATTTAATTCGCTTTTGATCTGCAGCCGAGAAATTTGACAAAATCATCTGTTCCCTCTCTGAAGCCAGAAAAGGATTTTTGGTGTTCCGCTCATTTTGTGCCGATCCCAACGCCAAAATCACGAAGTGACTTTGTTGTAATGCAATTTTAATGGTTTGCATGTGCGCTAAATGAAAAGGCTGAAAACGTCCAATATAAACCAGATAATCAAATTTATAAGTCATAAAGCAAATTTTTTATGAACTCATCAGTTGCAACATAAATTCAAATATGCGACATAATGAGAGCATAAAATCCAATTAAATTTTAAAGCAAGGATAGTACGATGACACTCAGTTGTATTCAACAACCGCATCAACATTTAAACGCAAATTTAGAAAATGGTGTACTGACTTTAGCAATTAATCGACCTGAAGCTAAAAATGCCCTGTATGGCGAACTCTATCTGTGGATTGCCAAAGCACTCGATGAAGCAGATCAAGACAGCGATGTACGTGTGGTCATTTTACGTGGTGCCGATGCTGACTTTAGTGCAGGCAATGACATGAAAGACTTTATGGCTTTCATTCAACAACCCCTAGAAGGTAAAGAAGGAGATGGTCCCCCTTTTATTTTACTTAAATCCGCTGCGCGCTTATCCAAACCCTTAATTTGTGCAGTACGCGGTGTTGCAATCGGGATCGGCGTAACGATTCTTTTACATGCAGATTTGGTTTATGCAGACAATACTGCTTTGTTCCAGATTCCGTTTGTTAGCTTAGGGCTATCACCTGAAGGTGCTTCCAGCAAACTTTTAATTCAGCAAGCAGGCTACCACAAGGCAGCTGAACTCTTGTTAACTGCACAAAAATTTAACAGTGAAAAAGCTTTAAATGCTGGGCTGATCAACAGTATTGAAGACGATGTTTATGGTCATGCATTGCATCAAGCTCAAACGCTTGCCGCACTTCCATTAGCTTCAATCAAACAGACCAAAGCATTAATGAAACACAATCTTGAAGAAATTATTCAATGTGTAGATGATGAGGCTGTCATCTTTATGCAACGTGTAAAATCACCAGAAATGGCGGAAGCTGTTGCCGCATTTATGCAAAAGCGGAAGCCAAACTTTTCACAGTTCAACTAATTAATTTCGTTCAAAAACCACTGCATTACAAATATTCAGTGGTTTTTTTTATTTCTGATTCACTAAAATTGTGCCATTCAACACGAAGTAAAAATATTATGTCTCAAGATTCTTCAACCCCCAAAAAACGTTATTACGAACCTGCTCCACAAGATATCGATATTGAAAATTTTCGTAAAGTCATCGAAAGCCGTCGTTCGGTTCGTAAATTCACTGAAAAGCAGATCCCCGCGGAAGTTTTAGATGCATGTTTAGATTTGGCACTTCTTGCACCAAATTCATCTAACTTACAGCCTTGGACTTTCTATGTGGTTCAATCTGAATCAAAAAAGAAACAGCTGGTTAAAGCATGCCTGAATCAATTGTCAGCTAAAACTGCGGCTGAATTAATCGTCTGTGTAGCTCGAATAGACCGTATTGATGAAATGGCGAAAAAAAATCTAAGCGATTTCCCGTTCCCAGAAGCGCCAAGAGCAGTAAAGCAATATTATAAGTTTATCGCCTATAACTATAAAACAGGTTATCTCAATGCACTCGGCAACTTTAAAAAAGTGGCTTTTAAAGTTGCACGAACTTTAGATAAACAGCTTCCTGTCACAGCATTCAACCCTGCGGATGCACAACTTTGGGCGAGTAAAACCACAGCTTTGGCATGTGAAAATCTGGTACTTGCTTTACGCGCTTATGGTTTTGATAGTTGTATGATGGAAGGCTTTGATGAGCCTTTAGTCCGTAAAATTCTCAACTTAGGTCATAAAGAATTTCCAATCATGGTCATCAGTGCGGGCGAACGCGCTGAAGATGGTGTGTTTTTCCCGCAATACCGTTTCGATCGTGATTTATTCATTCGAAAAGTTTGATTTTAAATGTCTAATTATCCGCTTTTTCAAAGAGCGGATGCATTTTGCTTATATTTCAATATCAATCATTTGGATAAATTCAAAAGCAGGTTCTTCATAAGGATGACTGGCTTTCAAAGCTTTTGCCACAGATCTTGCTTTTAGTTCTGGAACGATGGTTTCTACACGCCATTCAGGCAGTTGCTCTAAATGATCTAACTCACCTATAAATGGCGTTGCACCCTTTACCGGTTTAAATTGTCCCATGCCTAAAACTTGCCATGCGCAATGTTCATAGTCTCCGATCCCTCCTGCACCCGCATCAAAAATTGCTTGCTTGGTGATCTCCAAATGGGATTCTGGAACATAATATATAAGTTTAAGCATAGGCACACTCCATATCAAAACTGATTTGTTTGTTTTTAATAGACCATGAGACTATGGTTTAAGGGTAAGGTCATATCCGGTTCTACTCTTGGTTTCGAACGCTTCATCTCGATCAATTTTGTATAAAATTAAGTCCGATAGATAAATATTTTTGGGAGGCTTGATCAATGCTGTGATCTGATTATAAATATAAAACTCCACTTTAGCCTCAGTATCAAATTTGCGTTTATAAAAAACTAAGGCTACTTGATACAGGATGACCAACAGCATGATTGCAAAATATAGATAGCTAAAAAAGACAAAGTCAACAATCAAAGCAAAAAACAACCAGATAAAAAATAAGACTGCAGCCATCACAATGATCATGATCACACATTCAGTCCATCCATGATGTTGACTGAGGGTTGTAGGTTGATCTTCATCTAAGTATAAATACCGCTTTTGGTCATATAAATACCAAATATAATAGCCTTTTTCATCTGGAAATTCTGTTAAAACCACATCAACATTTTGCCCATTCTTGACATAAAACTCATCAAAATAACCATAAATCGGCAAGCCATTTAATGTTGCCCTAACCTCAAAAAATGGATCAGTATCTTTTGCTGACAGAGGAATTTTTTGGGATTGAATATTTCCAATCGTGCCTTTTTGAGCTTGTAATTTAAACCTGAGCACTTGAAATTCTGTCAAATTTTCACTGTTTCGCTCATTGCACATTCTTTCCAGCAATGCTTGGGATTGAATTAAATTATGCTTTTTAGAAATATTCAGTACAAATTCCATAAAATAAAGATCTGGAATAACTTCAAAATATGAGTTTGTCATCCTGAAATATTGGAGTTGTTGTTGTTCTAAACGAGGTAATTGCAGCAATTTAAATACTTGATCTGCATATTGATATGGAGGATTAATTAGACGATGAACAATATAAAAGCAAGTCAGCAGTATAGATAAGCAACAAATACCGAAAACGTATTGGAAAATATCAAAATAATAGATTGTACTGTCCATCACCAATTGATAAATCCCCAATTCCAAAACAAAAATTAAGATGATCCAAAACGTAGAAAACCATATTTTATACAACTGATTTGATAGTTTTTTAGAATTAACCTGATAGATTGCATGATTCAAATACAGCAACCCATTATCTAATTTAAGCACTGCGTCTATTTCATCATGTTTTCCATGAAAAATAATTCTGACATGATCACCTACCTTAAAATAGAAATCACTTTTTAATGGGAATGTATAATTAATTTGGTCAATTACCAAGCGTAATTGTTGAGTATTTTTATCATATGACGTTGTCTCTACCGTTCCTTCGACACAACGCATCGCTAACTTTTCCAAACCTGTGACCTTTATTGTTAAATTTCTATAAATTTGATTGAAAATATCATTAAACTAACCATTTGAATTTAATTCTGAATCAATAAAAAGTCTTATGTATATTGATACCAGCAATATTCTGTTGGGTCTGATCTGCTCTAAACGTAACCGTATAGCGATTTTGAGATTTACCATAATCATAGAGATAAGTGGCTATAACAAAATGCCCTTCTCCGACATAATACTGATTGCCAAATGAAATCCGCTCTTTTTTCAATAAAGGATCATAGTAAGGAATATAACTGGATAACTCTAAAAGCGCTGTTTCATCATTCTGCATCTCTTGATAAGCTTTAGGTTCGAGTAATTTTTCTATTATCGCCAAGTCTTTGTCCCGAATCGCAATATAAAGCGCCTCAGCATTCAGTTCTTCTTGCTCGGTTAAATCGCGTGTTTTTTCTTGCATTTGCTGTTCAAGCTTCTCTACAAATTCCTGCTTTTTTTCATCACCAAGTTTTTTAATTTGATCACACGCACCCAACAGCACAACAATGCTCATCAAAAGAAGTTTATATAGATTTTTCATTATTCAATGTACTCAACAATAACTTTTCTTAATTTTTATCTGATAAAAAGGACGCCTAAGCGCCCTTTTATTTACACACATAATTATTCTTCAGAAGAGCCTTCATCAGATGCAGTTTCACCCTCATCCATGATGGTTTCATCATCGACTAATTTTTCAGAATCAATTAAATCCACCGACTCTAAAACGGCGTCACCCTCGATCGCGTCCAATTGCCCGACAATTTCATCATCGGCTTCGACAGCTTCGACAGCAACCACACCGACCAAGACTTCTTCATTACCTAAACGAATCAAACGTACGCCTTGTGCATTACGCCCTGTTCTTGCGACTTCTGAGGCACGTGTACGAACCAAAGTACCACCATCGGAAATCAGCATTAATTCTTTAGATTCATCAATTGCAACCGCTCCAACCAATTCACCATTACGCTCAGATGTCTTGATGGCAATAACCCCTTTACCACCACGTTTCTTGGTTGGGAAATCATCTACTGGTGTACGTTTACCATAACCATTTTCAGATGCGCAGAGTACTTCACCAGTTTCAGGAACAACAACTAGCGAAACAATACGACTGACAATGTTAGAGTCTGAAGAATCTTCATCATCTGAATCCACATCAGTTTCCGTATCATCTTCAGCCTGAGCTGCCGCCAGGGTAACGCGCATACCACGAACACCTTTCGCAGTACGTCCCATTACACGTGCATCAGTTTCAGAGAAACGAATTGCCTTACCTTCATTTGAGAACAACATAATTTGCTGTTCACCATCGGTAATTGCGACACCAATAAGTGTATCTTCTTCTTTCAACTCAATCGCACGCAAGCCATTTGAACGGACATTACCAAACTGCTCTAGTTCTACACGTTTTACTGTACCTGATGCCGTTGCCATAAATACATAGAAGTTTTTACGCACACTTTCCACACGTTCAGCGAACTCAGCAATCAACTCATCATCCAGATCCGAAGCAGATAACTCCAATCCAATTTCTTTCAGTTGCTTACGTAATGCATCTGATAAATCATCTGGATTTTCACCTAATTCAGCAAATGCAGATTTTAGAGCTTCATAGTGCGAATCGATAATGGTATTTTCACGTAGCTTCGCAACATTTGTGCGCACGAAGCTTCTAAATTCAGTTAAGCGTTCTGTAAATTTCTTCGGTGCATCAATCACTGGAAGAATAGCTGTAATCGTTTCATCAGCATCCAATGGCAGTAAGTTCACCATTGGGCGACCTTTTGCACCACGAGATGCTTGCGGTACTTCAAATACTTTTAAGCGATATACTTTACCAACATTGGTAAAGCACAGCACTGTTGCATGGTTTGAAGTTACAATTAAGTGCTGAATATAATCGTCTTCTTTCATCGTCGTAGCAGACTTACCACGTCCACCACGGCGTTGCGCAGCATAGTCAGACAAAGGTTGAGTTTTTGCATAGCCAGACTTAGAAACAGTCAATACCACTTGTTCTTCAGGAATCAAATCTTCGCGAGAGAAATCGATACGGGATTCAACAATCTCAGTACGACGACCGTCACCATATTGTTGAAGAATCAAAGCCAACTCTTCTTTGATCACACCCATCAACAAATTGAAGTCATTTAAAATTGCAGTAAGTTCAGCAATTTGAGCCAAAATCTCAGAATATTCTGCTTGCAATTTGTCTTGTTCAAGACCTGTTAAACGATGCAAGCGCAATTCTAGAATTGCACCAACCTGAGCTGGAGACAAACGGTAAACCAAACCCTCTAAACCAAATGGACGATTTGGATCTTCACCTTCAATTTCATCCGGGCGAACCGAAATTGCTCCCGCTTTTTCCAGCAACGCAACAACATTGCCACCTGCCCATTCACCCGCAAGTAAACGTTCACGTGCTTCTGTAGGATTTGCAGAAGTTTTAATGGTTTCAATAATTTCATCAATATTGGCTAAAGCAACTGTCAAACCTTCCAAGATATGACCACGTTCACGTGCTTTGCGTAATTCAAACATGGTGCGGCGGGTCACTACTTCTTGACGGTGACGAATAAATGCCGCAACAATATCCTTTAAGTTCATCAATTTAGGCTGACCATTATCGAGGCAGACCATGTTGATGCTGAATGAGTTTTCTAATTGCGTATTGAGGAATAAATTATTGACGATGACTTCAGCATTTTCTCCACGCTTTAAATCAATCGCGATACGCATCCCTTCTTTATCCGATTCATCACGGAGTTCTGAAATTCCTTCAAGTTTTTTCTCTTTAACCAATTCAGCAATACGCTCAATGGTTTTTGCTTTATTGACCTGATAAGGAATTTCAGTAAATACGATTGTGGTGCGACCTGTTTTCTGATCTTCTTCAAAATGATATTTACCGCGAATATGTAAACGCCCCTTACCTGTGCGGTAAGCATCTACAATTCCTGATTTACCATAAATAATCCCTCCCGTAGGAAAGTCTGGACCAGTCACATGTTCCATTAAGCCTTCAACAGAGATATTGGGATTGTTCGCATATGCCAAACAAGCATTGATAACTTCGGTTATGTTGTGTGGCGCCATGTTGGTCGCCATACCCACAGCAATACCTGTTACACCATTGATCAATAAGTTGGGAATACGGGTAGGCATAACTTGAGGGATACGCTCAGATCCATCATAGTTATCTTCCCATTCAACTGTATCTTTCTCTAGGTCAGCCAGCATTTCATGGGTTAATTTGCGCATACGTACTTCGGTATAACGCATTGCTGCTGCACTGTCACCGTCGACAGAACCGAAGTTCCCCTGACCATCAACCAATTGATAACGTAAGCTAAAGTCTTGCGCCATACGAACAATGGTTTCATATACGGCAGAGTCACCATGTGGGTGATATTTACCGATTACATCACCAACAACACGTGCCGATTTTTTATAAGCTTTGTTATAATCATTGCCTAACTCGTGCATAGCGAACAGCACACGACGATGAACCGGCTTTAAGCCGTCTCTCACGTCTGGTAATGCACGAGATACAATAACACTCATGGCATAATCGAGATATGAGCTTTTTAGTTCATCCTCAATGGCAATCGGTCTAGTTTCCGATACGCTCATGCATACTCCTTATTACGAACAGCACTCATTGCTGCTGTTCATTTATATCATCTAGCTAGTCAAAATTTAGCTCAAAAAAAGTTGAGCCAAAATGTAAAATTCAGTCGTACAGTATAGCATAAATTCTATTGCTTTTGTGCCAATCCATCCGTACTATAATCATGATTTTTTGTAGTATTTTTAAGCAAATTTCAGTTTTTTTTGAGATTTAAAAAGCCGGTAAAATCGGCAGTAGAACAACAAAACACTTACCATCAGACACTTCGATATTTAAATCACTGATCTCAGTTATATTTGCTGTATTAAGACCAAATCACTTGTCGCGAAACCCGTCTAACGCCCATCTCTCATTCAACTAATTTTCAAGTGAACTGATGTGACAGGTGACCGGATCCATCATCATTTAATCTGTTAGTCTGTCGTTCTAAATAATTTATAAAATACAAAGACAAAGTGTGTAATGATCATTAAACTCATAAAAAATACAAAATGAAAAATCACATGATGTAAATAAGTCGGCTCATTTAAAACATATTGATCCATCCACATTTGAACATCGGTATCGTCTGCACGATAGATAAATGCCAGATGATAGAGAACAAATCCAATCAAGAGCAATAAAAAACCATATGCCAGCAAGCCCTGCATCCACATAGAATGTTGCATTTTAAAAAATAACGGTAAACCGATCACTAAAGCAAAAAGGCAGACAATAAAAATGTAAATTCTGCCAAACATTGGATGTTCAGTATTTTTGATTGTGCTCATAATAAACTACGATTTAAATGGATCATGATCTAAGTATTGGCAGTCTTTGAGCAAATCATCATCTATTCCAATACTATAACACTTCCACCCTACAATCTTTTTTTGTCGAATTTCGGGTACAGCATAGATCTTTTTTTCTGGTTCCAGTCGAAATAAACCAATGATTGATCCATTTTCACCAACTGCAAAATATTGATAAGTATAATCACTAAAGCCTGTTTCAGTATAGGGTTCTAATTGTTTCAACTGCGTAGGGAGTTTTCCAGTTTTCTGATAATACTTCTCTATATCTTTCTGAAACTCCTGTACGGCACTGTAGCGAGAAAATAACTGATTTTTTATGCTATCTATTTCATTATCAACATTTACGCCTTCAGCAGCTGCCGTTGCAACATCCGTCGCCTCAGCAGCTTCATCTGCATCAGAATGATCGACATTTGCAATACCAATCACTGACATCACGGCGGGAATCACTACACTTGCCACCACACCTAAAACAGCTGGACCAAACATAAAGACTGCTAAAAGTATCCATACAATTTTTAAATTTTTCTTTTTCTTCGGATTCTGTGTACCCTCCCAAGTATCTTTGGCTTTGTCTTGCCAAGAGTCCAAGAAAATCCTAGCCTTCTCTTCGGCAGAAACATTTTTGTCCATAAGGGTTTCTGTCAATGATTTCGGCTGAGGCTGAGGGATTGGTTTTAATTGATTCGGCGTTTTTTTATTTTCCCGGCGTACAGATGCTTCCACATGTGCACTATCAGTAAAGATATTACTCTGCTTGGCATGTTTTAACCGTGTACCGCAAATCCCACATTTCACGGCTTCGTTGATATTTTCAGCATTGCATTTAGGACATTTCATGTTTTTTCTATTTAAAGTTGAATTATTTAATCTGCGTAAAGCTTTAGGTTCAGGTTGGCGTCCAGATTTTTTGATTATTTAGCACGCTGACCAATACCCGCACAGATTACAGAGACTGTTAAAATCTGAAAAGATCAACTGACTATATCACACCCGTCAATAGCATATTAAAATTATTGTCTAGGGCTTGTACAGGATCAAATGATTTCTTTTGTTTCATAAAGCTGATCTGTACGGATATTTTCTGTAATACCCTTGCATAATGTTAAAAATTGAACTGTATTTGCACTTCAATTTTATAAAGCTCAAAATCAGATTTAAAACGATTACCCTAATGATGCTGTATTCTGTTTGCTCAAACCTATGATTTCTGGAGTAGCGTTTTGCAAGGTAGTTGCTATCCAATTTAAAATGTATTGACTACGACTTTTATAATTTCATTTTAAAGTTATGTTTAATTCATTTTTATATTTATAAGCATACAAATTATTTTAAGTACCTTGATATCATAATACTCCCTTCTTATCTATTATAGAAAATAAAGTCATTGAAATTATAAAAAAACGAATGGATGGATTAATTTTCCATTCAATTTTTTTAAAATAAAAATTTTAAATCCAGATAATTTACTTGTATTATATTTATAGATATCAAAGCCATCTGAATATAATTTTTTTCTTATTTAAAGGATACATAATCACTCTGCTGAAAAAATCATACGATAAAATATCTTTCCCTTGATTTATAAAATCATCATAATGAATATATTTTTAATCATATTAAGCTTTTCCTGTTACGTTTAACTTCTAAAATTTAAATAGATTTGCATAGGCATAACCTCTCTTTAGTTCACCGTATTTTTGTACTGCAAACAAAGCCGTGCTTTGTTTATATCTCCCTGTTCAAGATGGTCTATTGTGTATATAAGGATATAAAATTCATTGGGCATAAATTCCCCATATCAAATCTCCTACATGGATCATCAGGCATTTTCACTATGGGTACTGAAGCTGCTTTTTAGCTCAATGGGATAACGGCGGCAATCAACTATTGATCAAATTGCAGTTCTTTAAAATATTTTTGAAAGACATCTATTGAATCTTAAAATTCAAAATAAAGGTTTAATACAAGCGTTTTAAAATCTCAATCATGATGATCTGTTTTATATTGTATTATTTGAATCAATTTAAGAATAAAAAAGCGCTTAGGAAGCCCCAAGCGCTTTTTGAACACTAAATTCTAGAATTAAAGCTTAGACACTAATTCAGGAACTACAGTATTTAAATCACCCACTAACCAGTAATCAGCAACTGCATTGATCGGTGCTTCTTCATCTTTGTTGATCGCAACGATCACTTTAGAATCCTTCATACCTGCCAAGTGCTGAATTGCACCTGAGATACCCACTGCAACATAAAGGTCTGGTGCAACAATCTTACCTGTTTGACCCACCTGCATGTCGTTTGGAACGAAACCAGCATCAACGGCAGCACGTGAAGCACCTTGAGCAGCACCAAGCTTGTCAGCAAGTGGATCAAGTACTTTATGGTAGTTCTCACCAGAACCAACACCACGACCACCAGAAACGACGATACGCGCTGCAGTTAATTCCGGACGTTCTGATTTCACGATTTCTTCAGAAACAAACTTAGAAATACCCGCATCACCTGTAGACGCAACTGTTTCAACAGCAGCAGAACCACCTTCAGCAGCAACTGGATCAAATGCAGTACCGCGGACAGTTGCCACAACAATTGCTTCATCAGATTGAACTGTTGCAATTGCATTCCCTGCATAGATTGGACGTTTGAACGTTTTTGGACCTTCAACAGCAATGATGTCTGTAATCATGCTGACGTCTAAAAGCGCAGCAGCACGTGGCAGAATGTTTTTACCTGTTGTTGTAGAAGCAGCAAGGATATGTGTATAACCTTTACCCAACTCAGCAACAAGTTTCGCAACATTCTCAGCCAATTGATTTGCATAGGCAGCATCATCAGCAAGTAAAACTTTGCTTACGCCAGCAACTTTTGCAGCAGCATCTGCAACGGCTTGAGCACCAGAACCTGCAACCAATACAGTGACATCACCACCGATTTTTTGAGCCGCAGCAACAACGTTTAAAGTTGCACCGTTAAGTGTCTTATTGTCGTGCTCAGCGATAACTAAAATACTCATGATTTTATCCTTCTGTATTAGATCACTTTCGCTTCATTTTTAAGTTTTTCAACAAGCTCATCTACTGACTTCACTTGTACACCAGCTTTACGCTCTGCAGGCGGTTCAACTTTAACTGTTTTAAGTTTAGAAGCTGCTGTAACGCCATAATCTGCAGGAGATTTCGTCTCAAGCGGTTTTTTACGTGCTTTCATGATGTTTGGCAGTGCAGCGTAACGAGGCTCATTCAAACGTAAGTCAGTGGTCACGATCGCAGGTGTGTTTAACTCTACAGTTTGTAAACCACCATCTACTTCACGCGTCACTTGAACTTTGTCGCCATTTACGGTCACTACAGAAGCGAATGTCCCTTGACCTGCACCAAGAAGCGCCCCAAGCATTTGACCAACTTGGTTTGAGTCATCATCAATCGCCTGTTTACCTAAAAGGATCAGTTGTGGCTGTTCTTGTTCAACGACACCTTTCAGAATTTTAGCAACTTCTAAAGCACCAATTTCATCCGTAGTTTCAACCAGGATACCGCGGTCTGCACCCAAAGCCATTGCAGAACGGATTTGTTCTTGTGCTTCTTTAGGACCCACAGAAACAACAACGATTTCTGAAACTGTTCCTTTTTCTTTTAAGCGAACCGCTTCTTCCACTGCGATTTCACAAAATGGGTTAATTGACATTTTAACGTTAGTAAGGTCTACCCCACTATTGTCCGGTTTAACGCGAACTTTAACGTTGGCATCAACCACACGTTTTACAGCAACAAGAGCCTTCATGTAATCCTCGGCTGTTTTAGCAAAAGTAAATGTTAAGAAGCGTTATAATAACGCTTCATTTAAAATTATTTAGGTGTCCTATCTTGCAATGTGATTGGCATTTCGGTCAAGTCACAATTCGCAAAACAGCGCTAAAAAGTCTTAAAAAAGCCTGAACGTACAGTTCACATTTTTTCTAAATGGTTTGATTAAGACGTATAAGAATACTATTTCGACAATATTTATATATTGATAAATAACATTATTTGTATAAATTCTGTATAAATAACCAAAATGATTAAGATAAATTATCAATCAATCAACGGGATGCCGGCATAAATAAATTTACAAATGTTAGCTTTGTCATTTCAGACAGATTCAGCAATTTTACTCACTATGTTTATTCATTAAATTTGTGATTATTTTGACATTAAACTTGTAACAAAATACAAAAAAGATAAAACGGGCATCCTTTTGAATCCCGTCTTATCTTTGTGGCTTTATGAATTGACGATTAACCAAGCCGCTGCAAGGGTCAATAATGTTCCAGAACCCCCATCAATCCATTTTTGATTACGTTCATTGATCTTTTGTTTTTGCGTCATTTTTGCAACAACAAAACTCAAACTGCAATACACCACAAAAATCAAAGCGATGAAAATAAAGGACAATACAAAACCCTGAGTAACCGTATTTCCTGACTTATCAATAAACTGAGGCAAAATTGCAAAATAAATCAACATTCCTTTGGGATTCAGCAAGGCGGTAAAAAAACCTTTATGAATGGGATTCGATACCACTTTTTGCTCAATCTGTATTTGTTTCGTATTAAATACAGACTTCATTAAATGAAAAGCCAGATATAACAAGTAAGCGATTCCCAAGTAACGAATAGTTTCAAACAGAATCGGAAATGACACAATGATTGCTGCAATACCGAGTGCGACCAATATTGAATGAACCAGATATCCTGAACAAACGCCAAGTGTCGCCATCATGCCTGATTTAGCATCTTTACCTATCACTTGTGACAGGATAAATAACATATCGGGTCCTGGTGTGAAAATTAACGGAAGTACCGTCAAGGCAAAAAGTACAAATACAGACATCTCAATTTTCCTTTGTGTCTGGATGAGAGAAGAAAATAGTATCTTCGAAAACGTTTAAAATAGGATTTCAAATATTCTATAATCATCATTATTTTTCAAATTAAATTCTATTTTATGAAAATTTCATCAAAGACAATTCTAATAAAGCTAGATCGTATTGATAAAAATATCATCAGGGCTTTACAGGCCAATGGTCGAATCCAAAATAACGATTTAGCCCGTGAAATTGGCTTATCGCCTTCTTCTTGCCTAAGACGAGTTCGTCTCTTGGAAGATGCTAGAGTTATTCAGAATTACACCACTGTGGTTGATCCACAAAAAATTGGTTTTCAATTGATTTTATTTTCACGCATTTGGCTGTTGGGACAAGATGCCGAAACCATTGATACGTTTATTGAAGCAATGAAAGAGCTTCCACAAGTCATGGAGTGCTATATCATCTTGGGAGAGTGTGACGCGATGTTAAAGGTCGTTGTCCCTGATCTGGAAAGTTACCGTAAATTTCAATCGACCCATCTGACCAAAAAAAATGGAATTACCAGTGTCAAAACAGACGTACCCAGCCAAATCATCAAGCAAAGCTTCCAACTTCCTTTAGAAGATTTATAGTGGGTTATCCATCAATAAATCATTGTTAATTTATTAAACACCATCATGAAAAAATTTAATTCTCCAATTCAGCTAGAAACATCAAGATTAATTCTGAGACAATGGAAACCAAGCGATTTAAAACCTTTTGCGCATTTAAACACTGCGCCAGAAGTCATGCTGTATTTTCCATCAACGTTATCGACACAGCAAAGTGATCTTTTAGCTGAAAAATTTCAAGATTTGATCAGCTGTTATGGTTGGGGGATGTGGGCTGTTGAGCTAAAGGAAAATCAACAATTTATTTGTTTTGTTGGTTTAGCTGACCAACCAGAAAAATTCAGCTTCTCACCTTGTGTTGAAATTGGCTGGCGTCTTGATCGCCACTATTGGAATAAAGGTTACGCGACAGAAGCGGCTCAAGCATGCTTAAAGTTTGCTTTTGAGCAATTGACTTTAGAACAAATTGTTGCTTTTACTGCTGTGTCAAATCAAGCTTCTGAAAAAGTAATGCAGCGATTGGGAATGCATTATGTCTGCTTGTTTAAACACCCTGCTTTAGATCGACAACATGTTTTGGCAGAACATGTGCTTTATCGTATAGTTAATCCACATCTTTAAAAAACCAACAAGCGATGGCTATGAGCCAGCTATATAAATAATAAGCAAACAAGGAGCTCCCCTGCACCATGATTTATGAATTATGCACCGATCGACTGTTGCTTCGACAATGGCAGCCTTCCGATTTAGAAGCATTTGCAAAAATAACCTCTAATCCTGAAGTAATGCAATTTTTTCCCAAAATATTAAATCGACAACAAAGTGATGAATTAGCCAATCAAATCAAATATCTGATTGAGATTAAAGGTTGGGGGCTTTGGGCTGTAGAGCTCTTAGAAACTCAAGAGTTTATTGGCTGTATTGGAATGCATCCACAACCATCAAAATTTGATTTTTCACCATGTATCGAAATTGGATGGCGACTTGATCCCAAATTTTGGAATCGAGGTTATGCAACTGAAGGCGCACACGCCTGTTTAAGATTTGCTTTTGAAGAATTGGGTTTTGAAGAAATTGTCGCTTTTACTGCAAAACATAATCTTGCTTCGCAAAAAGTCATGGAAAAAATCGGAATGCGTTTTTCACATGACTTTTTGCATCCTGATTTTGAAGATCATCACCCACTGCGCGAGGAAAAGTTGTATCGAATTAAAAAACAGGATTTTCAAGACTAAGATATTTTATTTGGTAATGCTTTCCAGAAAATCACGGTGAATATGACTTAAATCAATCAAATCTTGTTTTTCAAGCTCCAGTACCTGCCAAATTTCGATAAAATCTTCTTTTAAATCAATATGGCTCGAAACAGTGTGAGCGGCTTGCCATTGCTGATCGGATATCCATAAATAAGTTTGGTTGGTTTGGGTATTGATTGCTTGGACTTTTCCTTCAGCATTAATTCCCAATACTTTTCCCGCTTCAGGCAAAGTTGCCTCAATTTTGGGTAAGCTAAATTCTACAAAATGCTTAATTTGACGTAAGCCATAGCCCTTAAAAATCTCTTTTTGAGCTTCTGTCAGTTGCTTATATTTTTGTTCAAGTTCGGGGATCATTGAAAGACCTAAATTTTTTACAAAATTGAATCAATAAAAAATGTATTTGATAAATACGAAACTTAGATATACATGAGAGCATTTTTAAAAACAATTATCTATTCGACTTTTTTCTGTGCTAAATGTGTCTAGTCTGTGTACATGTTCTCAATGTATGGGGAGTTTCGATAACTTAGATGGACTTCCATTATCATTCGAACGCTCTGGTGTTTCGCCTCTGATCCGCTTGTATTGAGTCATCTTATAATCAGAATAGTGAATAGATATATTTGCATAAAACAAGTAATGCCTATAGCCATCAAAACTCAACTTATAATCGTTTTTGTTGAGTTTAGCCAATAAATGCTTTAACAAAAATGACTTAAAATTAGAGGATATGGTTGCCTAAAAATCTTAAATTTTATTGATTTTATCCTTAATCGAAACCCTAGATTTCAGGCTCAATGCGCCAATCAGTACTGTAAAAATTATCCAGTTAAACTATAACCCAATAGTTATATTGTTCCCTTTCAACAGCCAGCTTTTTCTCATAAACGGTTTATTTACAAGTTACTTTTTTGCGTACAATAATTTGACAAGCCTTCGCAATCAATTTTCCCTTATTCATCAATTAAATATTGAATTTCACTCAAGTCACATGAATTAAAAAATTATTCAGCGTTATTTTATTCATTTTTATTTTATTTTTGCAGCTGATGCTCTTGGGTGTGCTTGATCATAGACTTGTGCCAAACGATCGAAATCGACATGCGTATAAATTTGAGTCGTGGTCAAATTACTATGCCCTAACATTTCTTGAACCGCTCTTAAGTCACCACTATTAGACAGCATATGACTGGCAAAACAATGTCTCAGCAAGTGAGGATGTAAATCAACATTTACACCTGCTCGTAAGGCTTGATACTTTACACGATTTTCAATTTGTCGAGGTGTAATACTATTGCCCCGTTGAGTAATAAAAACAAAAGCATCAGGACTAAACTCGCCTTGCCAAATTCGATAGACTTTCAACCATTCAAGCAAACTCTGTCTAGCCTTTGAACCGAAAGGAACGACACGGGTTTTATTGCCTTTCCCCGTAATTCTTAATAGATGCCGAGTGAAATCAATATCACGGATTGTTAAACGTTGTATTTCTGCGAGCCGTAAACCACTGGAATAGAGCAACTCAAGAATAGCTTTGTCTCTCATCCATAATTGCTTTTCTATTGGTTTTTCAGGTTCTGCTTGGTCCATGATTCGATTGATGGTTTCAATATCAATCATACCTGGTAAAGGGCGAGGCTGACGTTTCAATTGAAAATCATCAGCAGCATTGATTTCCAGATAACCGCCTTGCTTTGCCCATTTCATAAATTGACGAATCGAAGTCAAATGGCGCTGCAGACTACTGGTTGAAAGCTGATCTTTTTCAACCCGATAAGCCACATATTCACGCAAGTCTGACGCTTCTACTTGTTTTAATTCAAGCTGTCTGTCATAGCAGAAATCAATAAAATTCGATACATCACGGAAGTAAGCATCCAAGGTATGCTCAGATTGATGTTGAATTTTACGCTCTTTCATCCACATGGAGAGTAATTGCATTGCACCAGATTGCATAAGCCCTCCTTATTTAAAGCAATTTTACTGATGGAAAATACAACGAGGATTAGTCCTTCAACAAAGTATTGACCAGACCATCAACCACATCAGCCATTTTATTTAAATTAAGTTTTTCAACTGTATCTTCTTGAGTATGGTAATGCTTATTTCTAAAAAAAGCCGTGTCTGTAATCATAATAGCAGGAATATCGAAGCGCCAATAATTCAAATGATCAGAAAAATCTACGCCTTTGACAAATGACGGTGCAATCAACCTTTGACAATCTAAACGCTTTAGATTTTTCATAGCCTTACAATATTTCTCCCCTATCGCACGTGAATTAAAATTACTGACGGCACCAATAAAATTTGCATGTTTTGGATAAAATGGCGCTAATCCTGATGGGTAATCTTGCACATTTTTATGATCGAAATACCCTATCATTTCTAAAATATAAACCGCTTGAATGAGATCTTTCTGTTTTAATATCGATTGGGCGTGAATATAGCTGCCCATGTGTTCCGTACGGAAATAAGGAGGTTCTTCAAGTGTATAGAAAACAAAATCTACATTCTGCTTTAACTGCCTCCGGTTTGTTGCCAAAATTCGTGCTGTTTCAATCAATCCCGCTACACCAGAAGCATTATCATCCGCACCTTTGAAATTTCCATACACATCATAATGCGCGCCAAGAATCACTTTTTGGGCGTGCCCCATTTGCAAGTGACAAATAACATTACGGTAGTTTTTACCATCAACGAAATAGGGCTGATATTCACAAGGAATTGAAAATTGCTCAACTTGTTGCTTAATAAATGCAGCAACTCGATCGAGCTCTCGAACATTTTGATAGTTTCTAAAAGCCTGAGGATGAATCACCTGCTTTAAATAGCTGTTCAGCCGCTCAGGTTCAGCTTGCTGAATATTGAGTAGTTGAGCTGCCATAGCGCCTATTGGAAACGCCAAGCTCAGCACAAGCATCGGGATAATTTGTTTTAAAATTCTGATCATTAGACAATGCATCAACATAAATAAGCTCAATAAACAGTTTTGCTATACACATCATTAAAAAAACAGCAATCGGGAAAAACAGTTTTTGTTGTATGCCTGAGAATAACCAATATCAAGTTATAATAGCGTAATTACCACGTTTGAAATTGTTAATATGAAAATCCGTATTCTGACTATTGGTCAAAAAATGCCAGCCTGGGTACTGACTGGTTTTGAAGATTATTTCAAAAGAATTCAACCTTTTGTACAGACTCAGATTATTGAATTGCCTATGGCTAAACGTGGCAAAAATGATTCAGAAGCAGATATTTTAAAATATCGTCAAATTGAAGGTGACAGTATCCTGAGTCAACTCAAACAAGGTGAAACATTAATCGCACTTGAGGTTGGCGGTCGTGAATTCAGTACAGAAAAACTGGCTGAAACCATGAAAGGTTGGATGTTAGAAGGTAATGATGTGGTACTCGCAATTGGTGGACCCGATGGTCATTCTGAAGCAGTTCGCAAAGCAGCAGCGTGGCATTGGTCGCTTTCCAAGCTAACTCTCCCCCATCCATTGGTACGCGTCATGTTAATCGAACAGCTGTATCGTGCGATGAGTATCAATCATAATCATCCTTATCATCGTGCAGGCTAACCTTAGAGATCACGATTGATACTCCTAGAGAGTTTGTCATATGCAGTTTCAGTTTGAGTAAAGATGTTGTATTCATGCAACAGGATCTTGAAGTAGAACTCTGACGCCCAATGATTCATTGAGTTAGAATGAACTTCCGATTTATTCAACGATCATTAGGCGCAAAGATATGAACTTACAAACACTTCCCGGTTTATTTATCTCCCATGGTTCGCCCATGCTTGCACTTGATCCCGAACAAGTCGGTCCTGCTTTACATCGGCTTGCCCTCAACCTCCCTATACCACAAGCAATCATCGTGATGTCGGCACATTGGGAAAGCAATGCACTTGAAGTGAATACGGGCGTGCGACCAGAAACATGGCATGATTTTAGAGGCTTTCCTCAAGCACTGTATGATATTCGCTATCCTGCACCGGGAAACCCGGAGCTCGCCGAAGAAATTTTGCATTTACTTGCTGAGGCGCAGATCCCAGCGCATGCGAATAGTACTCGTCCTCGTGATCATGGCGTATGGATGCCTCTGTTACATATGTATCCAGATGCTGACATTGCCGTGATTGAAATTTCCTTACCGATGACCATGAATGCTGATCAAATTTATGCCATTGGTCAGTCCCTTCTTCCATTACGTGAAAAGCAAATTTTACTGATAGGCTCAGGTAGCATTACCCACAATTTAAGAGAATTGTCATGGCATGAAAAAGATCATCATGTTCCTGAATGGGCTTCAAGCTTTAGGAACTATGTGGTCAGTAAATTAAATCACAGTGATTATGATGCAGTCTTGCAATGGGATTCTTTACCCTATATCCAAAAAAATCATCCAACACTTGAACATTTTGCACCTTTATTTTTTGCAATGGGAACTGGGCATCGGTTTAGCATTGTACACAGCAGTTTCTCCATGGGCGCATTAGGTATGGACATTTATCGCTTCGACTAAATTGCTGAATGGGCTCAAATTGACTACAATTAATAACAATTTGTTAAGTATTGTTTAATTTTAAGTTATATGGATACATTTTGAAACTGAACTAATAAACTGTCTCCATATCTTTTTATGGACAATGCTTTATCCTATGCCTAGTTTTAATAACGTGAATAGAATATGAAATTCAAATATTTAGCTTTAGCCGTACTTCCTTTAGCGCTTGCTGCTTGTCAATCGGGTGATATTCAAAAATTAGGTGATACCGCTGTGAAAGTATTACAACAACAAGGTACTGCACAACAAACTTTGGATGCTTATCAGTGGTCATACCAACCAGCTGAAACTAAACAACCGATCGTGCTTAACTTTGCTGATCAACGCTTAAGTGTTGCGACTGGCTGTAACCGTTTGATGACAAGTGCAAAAGTTGAAAATGGTTTGCTTGTTACAGGTAATATTGCATCAACCAATATGATGTGTTCACCTGAATTAATGAAGCAGGAAAGCTTTGCTGCTTCATTGTTCCAAGCAGGTAAAACAGCATTCGTACTGGATACAGCCAATACTGAAAGCCCAACTTTAACCTTGTTGAATGCTACAGGTGGTAAGGTTGTGTTTACAGGGAAAATGACACCTGAAACCAAATATCAAAGCCAAGGCGAAACCATTTTCTTAGAAATTGCTCCAGAAACTAAAGAGTGTTCTGCTGGCGTGATGAAAATGCAATGTCTTCAAGTACGTGAAATCAAATATGCTGACAACGGTGTAAAAACTCAGGTAGACAAAGATTGGACATATTTCTATGACCAAATCGAAGGCTTTACACATAACCCAGGTGAACGTCAAGTTGTACGTTTAAAGCGTTATGAAATTAAAAACCCTGCTGCTGATCAGTCCAAATATGCTTATGTACAAGACATGATTATTGAGCGTGAAACTGTAAAATAATTTGATTTGATAAAAAGCTGAAGTTTAACTTCAGCTTTTTTTGCGTCAAATGTTTTGACTTAATATCCAACATTGTTAATGATTTAAAACTATTCAACTGTCTGATGCGTTATTAAAAAAAATCTAAAATTTCTCACCATTTTAATAGATCGTTCAACTGACAGACCAATAACTCATTCAGGCTCATGCAGATCTAGCTTCGTGTTGAATAACTACTGTTCAACCCAATATTTGGTAAATATGATGAATTATAAATTAAGTCTTGTGCTGCTTTGCCCATTATTGATGTCTGCATGCACCAAAGACCCTTCAACGCAATCAACAACTTCCATTAAAAATCAGACTATGCAAGTGCATAGTACTTCGAGTCAACCCAAGATCATTGTTTTAGAAGTTGCTCCGGAGACCAAGCCATGTGAAGGCGTCGCACCTCAAACCTGTCTATTAGTGCGTGAATTAACCCTAAATCCAGCTGGAGAAAAAATATATATCGAAAAACAACCGAGCTATTTCTATGAGAGTATTGATGGTTTTACACACGATCCTCAATCAACGCAAATTATTAAAGTAAAACGTAGCGAAATTTTGCATCCAGCAGCAGATCAATCTCAATTTCAGTATACACTTGATTCAATTATTGAAACTACAGCCAAGCCTTAAACACGTATTGTATCTTGAGCAAATAAAAACCGAGCTAATCACTTAACTCGGTAGAATAAAAACTTTCGATCCAATATGAAAATTGCTTCTTTAAATCAGAATACGCCCTGCGCCAACATTGCATCAGCAACTTTCACAAAACCAGCAATATTTGCACCATTTACATAGTTGACTGTACCGTCTTCTTGCGTACCGTATTTGACACAGTTACGATGAATTTCTTTCATAATGGCATGCAAACGCTCATCCACTTCTTCAAAAGTCCATCCCAAACGGATCGAGTTCTGAGACATTTCAAGACCAGAAGTTGCCACACCACCCGCATTTGATGCTTTTCCTGGCGCATAAAGAATCTTAGCTTCAACGAATTTTTCAACAGCTTCTAATGTCGAAGGCATATTTGCCCCCTCAGCAACACAGATCACACCATTTTGAAGCAAGACTGCTGCATCTTCTTCATTTAATTCGTTTTGAGTTGCACAAGGCAAAGCAATATCACATGGAATAGACCATGGACGTTGACCTTCTAAATATTCGAAGCCATGTTTCGAAGCAAATTCGGAAATACGTCCACGTTTTACGTTTTTAAGCTCCATCACTTCAGCAAGAAGTTCGTTGCTAAAACCATTTTTTACATAGACTGTACCATTCGAGTCAGAAAGAGAAACTACTTTTGCACCCAGGTACATTGCTTTTTCTGCTGCAAATTGAGCCACATTTCCTGAACCTGAAATAGCGACCGTTTTACCTTTAAAGCTATCACCACGAGTTTTAAGCATCTCTTCAGCAAAATAAACTGTACCGAAGCCTGTCGCTTCTGGACGAGCCAATGAACCGCCAAAAGACAAGCCTTTACCCGTAAATACACAGGAAGTGTCATTGCTGAGTTTTTTCATCATCCCAGCCATATAACCGACTTCACGTCCACCCACCCCAATATCACCCGCTGGAATATCTGTGTTTGAACCTAAATGGCGATAAAGTTCGATCATTAATGCTTGGCAGAAACGCATAATTTCACCCTCTGACTTGCCTTTAGGATCAAAGTCAGAACCACCCTTGCCACCACCCATAGGTAAGGTGGTTAAAGCATTTTTAAACGTTTGCTCAAAACCCAGAAACTTCAAAATCGATAGGTTTACAGATGGGTGAAAACGCATACCGCCTTTGAATGGACCAATTGCAGAATTATATTGGACACGGAAAGCGCGGTTAACTTGTGTTTGACCTTTGTCGTCGACCCAAGAAACACGAAATTGAATAGCGCGTTCAGGCTCTACAAGACGTTCAAGCAAACCTTGTTCAGCATACTCTGGGTTCTTTTCAATAAATGGCCATAAACTGGTCATCACTTCTTCCACAGCTTGCAAAAACTCTGGTTGATTTGGATCACGTGCTTTTACGTAATTTAAAAAGTCATTCAGGCTACTATATTTCAACGTTCATTCCTCAGCAGAAAATGATACAAAAAAGGTCAAACTTTTCAATAAAATGATAAATTTTGGCGCAAAGTATTTAATCGCTTTTGTGGACAATCCACAACCTTTTTTCAAATGTTTTTTCAAATAATATTTAAATTCAATATGATAATTTCTAATCAAGGGATAAAAAACTGTCTAATTATTGGCATTTTATGCCACAAAAAACACCACCATATTGATCTAAATTAGCGCACTTATAGCGCCAATTTAGAGCAAAGATTTTCAGCACAAAACATGCTAGAATCCACATCATCGCGACGTTTTACACAACTTTTGTTTTTGCTTAAAGTCTTTATTCACATGAATCCATCTCTCTCCATCATTCAGCAAATAGACGCAATTTTGCCGCAGACACAATGTGGACTCTGCGGTCACCGTGATGGATGTTTACCCTACGCCAAAGCCATTGTAGAAGGTGAAGATGCCAATAAATGCGTTCCTGGAGGACAACCAGTTGCTGATGCTTTGGCAGAATTACTTCATCGAAATAAACTTATTGCAGAACCGAGTGTCTGGCCAATTCAAAGTGATGGTCGCCCACAACGGATGAAAGCGGTGATTCGTGAAGATGAATGTATCGGATGTACAAAATGTATAAGTGCGTGTCCTGTAGATGCCATTATTGGTTCAGGAAAATTAATGCACACTGTACTGACTGATCTTTGTACAGGTTGTGAATTATGCATTGCTCCCTGCCCTGTAGACTGCATCGACTTAGTAGAAGATATTCACCCCACCCCAAATAATGAACAACGTATAAGAGAACAAAACGATTTACGCAGTCGCTACTATGCACATATCCAACGCGAAGAAAAACAGCGTATTCATCGAAAAGGACCTGTGGTTCGTGCTGAAATTGATACAGAGTTATTTGCACAGATTACTCAAAACAGTCAGTCTTTACCGACGATTGAAATGGTAGAAGCACCTCAAAAAAAACCAATGGTTATAGATGCAAAAACCACCATTGAACTGGCTAAACTACGTACCCAAATTAAAAAACTGGAAAAGCAGCTCAGTGTACGGGCAGATCAAAACAAGCAGCTTCAGCTTGATCAACTTTTGGTAAAATTATCTGATTTACAAGGAGAAACTGAATGACTGTAAAAAATATGACAAAACAACAGATTCAGACTTTCTTTGAAAGGCTCCGTGAACAGCGTCCAGATCCAAAAACTGAACTGAATTATTCAACACCGTTTGAACTTTTGGTTGCGGTCACATTATCGGCTCAAGCGACCGATGTCAGTGTTAACAAAGCTACCGATAAATTATTTCCAGTTGCCAATACCCCTGAACAGATTTATGCATTGGGTGTGGAGGGATTAAAAGAATATATCAAAACCATTGGTTTATATAATGCCAAAGCAGAAAATGTGATTAAGGCATGTAAAATTTTAATTGAGAAACACAACAGTCAGGTTCCTGATAATCGTACCGATTTAGAAGCCTTACCGGGCGTAGGTCGTAAAACAGCAAATGTTGTCTTGAATACTGCTTTTGGCCAACCGACTATGGCTGTAGACACACATATTTTCCGTGTCGGTAATCGCACAGGTCTTGCTGTTGGTAAAAATGTACTTGAGGTTGAGCATCGCCTGATCAAAGTCATTCCAAAAGAATTTATCATCGACTCACATCATTGGCTCATTTTGCATGGCCGCTACTGCTGCATCGCGCGTAAGCCAAAATGTCATGAATGTGTGGTATCAGACGTGTGTAATTGGCCTGACAAATATGAGTTTGGAGCTATAAAAGAAATCAAATCGGCTTAATTCAGCTAATTGCGCCGTTGATGATTTATTTTTTATTTTCCAAATCTTTCTTCATTTTTTCAAGTCGTTTCCATTCCTCCGCTACTTGAGGATGAACTTGATATTGACCTGATTTTCTCATTTCACGGCGCTGCTGAAGCTCTTCTTTTTGTGCTTTACGTAACAATTTAAAGCTCATATACAACAATCCCAATAAAACCAAGACACTGATAATGACCAAGACAATTAATACAAGCTTCATGCTAAACGTCACGCTAATAAAAAAGAGACCTAATATGAATCAGGTCTCTTCGATTGTCAAAACTTTAAAAATCAGGTTTCAACCTGCAGAATTATTTATCTAAAACTGCAAATAAGTCTTTTTGAACATCTTCGATTGGACGTAAGCCGTTTAATTTATTATAAGTCGGTGCATTTTCCCCAGAAGCTGCACGACCTTGATAGAAACCGACCAATTGTTCAGTTTCGTTGTGATAAGACCCCAAACGCTTACGAATCGTTGCTTCTTCATCGTCTGGACGCTGCACAAGATCTTCACCCGTTTCATCATCCTTACCTTCCACTTTTGGTGGATTGTAAATCGTATGATAAACACGACCAGAAGCTGGGTGTTGGCGACGACCAGAAAGGCGTTTCACGATTTCTTCATCAGGCACTTCAATTTCAATCACATGATCAATCGTAATGCCTTCATTTTCCAAAGCTTCAGCTTGAGGAATCGTACGCGGGAAACCGTCAAAAATACAACCATTCACACAATCAGGTTGTGCAATACGTTCTTTCACCAGACCGATAATAAGCTCATCAGATACTAGACCGCCTGACTCCATTACACTTTTAGCTTTAAGACCTAATTCAGTACCTTCACGAATCGCAGCACGGAGCATATCACCGGTTGAAATTTGTGGGATATTGTAGCGCTTACAGATCAACTGAGCTTGTGTACCTTTACCTGCTCCAGGTGGTCCGAGTAATATAATGCGCATAAAAAAACATCCTCATTTAAAACAATATTTATGATACCGTTTGCCATGACAAATTAAAACTTATCATCGTAATGGCATCAATTTTATAAGAAAGCCACAAATAAATGTATTAGACCCGCAAAAAATCCAGTAACACCACCCAGTACAATCAAAATCCATTCGTCTTCCTGAAATGCAGGACGTAATAAATTTTGAAACTCTTTCGGGGTTAACTCTCTAATCCGCTCTCTAAACATTTGAAAGATTTTCTGTGCACGGCTCGCATTAAACGCTGGGTCGCAAACAGGCACCATCGTAATTTCAATTGAACGATCAATCAAGTCTGTCTTGAGTTTTGCATACTCTTTTGGTCCCAAAGACAATTGTAAAGACGTACGAACCAATGGAGTTTCCATAATTTCGTTAATATGACGCTTCACAATACGGCGCGTTTTGTCTTTCTTTGGACCATACATCATTTCTGTCATGATCGATTTTAACGTAATGAGGTCTTCAGTCACTACACTTGCAAAGACTTCTGACACTTCTTCTTGGCGTTTCATAAACGCGCCCTGAACATTATATGTGCCTATTCGAGGAATAACAGGTTTAATCCATGGAAATTTTCGATTTTTTGTTCGTTCAAAAAATTGTGGATAACGAATGTAATGTGGTTCAACGGGATTAAATACCATCCAGATTGCAATCCAGTTGGTGAGGAAGCCCCATACGGCTGCAAAGAATGGAACAGTCCAATGCTGTGGCACAAAAACATACACAAACATTTGAAAAATACCGAAAAAACTTCCAATAACAGCACTGATATGCCAAATAAAGTTAATTTCTTTTTGACCGACTTTCAAAAACATACGCACCATCAAACGGCGGTCACCTTCCATTTGATTGACCACCATATCACGCATATTGACCAGTGACTCAACGTTCATGGTCAGTTCGGTCACAAGTTCTTTTAAGATACCTGGTAATTGCTTATGTGCTTGTCCATAAATACGACGTTTGATGGAATAAGGTAAATTTTCCCACAAGACAGCATTGCGATCCAACATCACTTCATCGATCAGATGCTCAAGCTCAAAGCCAACCTGTTCTCCGATGATACGCGCCATATCCTCTGGATCCATGGCATCTAAAAATTCACGCAAAGAACCGAGTTTCGATAAAGTATTGTCTGTGATAATGCCAGAAATCCGTCCAGCTTTACGCGGCACAATACCTTGCCAACCTACGGGTAAAGGACCTAAATGAAATCCCCAAAACGTAATTGGATAGAATACCATTTTCAGTGCCATCCAAACGTGTGCCCAAGTTACAAAGGCTGTCACAGGAATGATACTTAAGATAGCAAGATGATCGGGTCTAGCTGTAAAAGCGTGCCACAAACCATTAACGTATTCCAACATGCATGACTCTCGTATTTATTTCTATTGGCGGTCGAAGGATCTGTATAAAATCATAAAATTTTAAAAACCTACACTTAAAGTATAAGCGAATTGTATCTGAGGACGAGTTTCCAAGATCATATCTCCATTTTTATTATGAAGTTCACTTCCTGCACCCATTCCCACACTAAATGTGCTTATACGTTCTTTATTCAACAAAACATAAGCAATATCAGCACCACCACCATATTGAACTTCATCGCTTCCGTCTACTTTTTTACTTTTAAGCGAACCACCATAAAGCCCCACATAGAATCCATTTTTGTCAGTGCCATTTAATGCAACAGGAATTCGATAACCGACCTGTCCAGCAAACTCATGATCACCGTTATAAAAAGCACCTAATTTCGTATATGCAATTCCATAAGGATTGACCCATTCAGCATTGAAGTGAACCATCTGCTGAGTCACACCTGCACCAAAATTCCATTTAGATGCATCCTCTGGCTTAATCTTCGCCTCCGGTAAAATTCCCTTCAAATCCGGCAAATATTCTTTAACATCAGCATGTGCGAAGTTTCCTACAGCAACTAACATTAATAAGGGAAATATTTTTCTCATTATTTTCTCCATTACCCCTAACTTTAACTTAGGTCGAGTTCTTTATCCTTAATGCTCGACTTTAACAGAATTATTTTAGCACTCATATACAAAACGCTATAAATTTAATGTCGCTAAGGTCAAATCCATACCCTGATATACAACATGATTTGTCCAAATTTTTAGTTAACATAAATTTTTACGAGTTATTTGTGTTTTTTACTTTTTAATCCTCAATCTAGGGTAAAATGTTTCGCCCTCGCATTCACCAATTTTCAGTATCTAAAGCCGACGACGTATGAAGCAGCAGTTTCCTTTAAAAAATGTCCAACAAGAAAAACGCATCTTTCGCAGTCGTGTTTTTTTTGCGATTGGTATTGTTTCATTTTTTATGTGTTTGCTGATTGCACGTTATGCTTATCTGCAGATTTTCCATCACCAGGAGTTTAGCGAAGCATCGGATAAAAACCGTATCCGTTTACAGCCTATTGCCCCGGCACGTGGTTATATCTATGACCGCAATGGTATTTTATTGGCAGACAACTATCCAGTTTTTACGGCAACTTTGAGTAAGGCTGATGTCGAAGATATTGAAGGTACCGTTCAACGTTTAATTCCGATTTTAAATCTCTCTCAAGAAGATATAGATCGTTTCAATAGCCGAATTAAAACGTCTAAAAAGACTGAACGGGTTACCTTAAAACTTAACCTTACAGAACAAGATATTGCACGCTTCAGTGAAGTCAAATTTCAATTCCCAGGGGTAGATATTGAAACCCAAATGACACGTTATTACCCACATGGTGAGTTATTTGCACACGTGATTGGCTATGTTGGACGTATCAATGACAAAGAACTTAAAGCAATTGATAAAGACAGCTATGCCGGTACCAACTTGATTGGAAAAATTGGTGTTGAAAAATCTTATGAGGACCTATTACACGGTGTGCCGGGTTATGAGTCTATCGAGGCAGATGCCCATGGCAATGTACTACGTCATTTAGGTCGTAAAGAATCGACGCGTGGCAATGATCTCTACCTTTCACTTGATTATGGCTTACAGACCGTAGCTGCTGAACAACTTAAAGATCGTCGCGGTGCGATTGTTGCCATTGATCCACGCACAGGTGAAATTTTAGCACTCGTCTCCAGTCCAAGCTTCAATCCAAATTTATTTGTGACCGGAATTGGGCATGATGACTATACCGCCTTGCGTGATAATCTCGATCAGCCCCTTTATAACCGTGCTGTTCAAGGCTCCTACCCACCAGGTTCAACGATCAAACCAATGGAAGGTTTAGGAGGTATCCACTTTAAAACAGTAGATTGGGGCACTGCAATTTCTGATCCGGGTTATTTCCATTTGCCTGGCGATTCGCATAAATTCCGTGACTGGAAAAAAACTGGACATGGTTCAGTCAACTTACATAAATCCATCGTGGTTTCTTGTGATACCTATTTCTACATTTTGTCCTATCAAATGGGTATCGACCGTATGAACGAGTGGATGCGTCAATTTGGTTTTGGTGAAAAAACAGGTGTAGATCTACCGAGTGAAAGCACGGGGCTTTATCCAAGTCCAGAATGGAAAATGCGTACCCGTAAAAGCAAATGGCTCAAGGGTGAAACGATTTCTGTGAGTATTGGCCAAGGTGCATTTACTGCGACACCGCTTCAACTTGCCATGGCAACAGCAATTACCGCCAATCATGGTGCACATGTTACCCCTCATGTTTTACGTGAATCGAAAGGTGCAAAAAAACATCCTGTCCATAATGCGCCTACAGGAAAAATCAATTTTAGCGGCACGGACGAAGACTGGATAAAAATGCGTGAAGCAATGGTCGATGTCATTCAGTCTGGTACAGGACGTGGTATCCGTACACCTATGTATCAAATCGCGGGTAAAACAGGAACTGCACAGGTGAAGAGTATTGCCCAAGGTAAACGCTATAATGAGGCGGCTCTCACGTCAAGACAATTGGACCACGGTTTATTTGTCGGCTTTGCCCCTGCTGAAAATCCTGAAATTGCCATAGCCGTCATTTGGGAAAATGGTCGTCATGGTGGCTCTGCTGCAAAAATTGCCCGTCCAGTTTTTGACTATTGGTTATTAACCCGCAAGAAAAATCCAATCGCTCCACTCAACCATCAGGTCAGCGGTGGTTTGATGACTGCCGGTATCAAGCCGGGTGAGTTACCAAGTGGTGATGTTTCACTTGCAGCTGATCCAAATGCTATGCCGAAACCAAAGCCAAACTCAACAGCCAATTCAGGACAGAGCCACAGCAATACACAAAGACAAAGTAATACCTCAACTCCACCATCTAATGAGGCTGATATCAGTGAATAATAAAGTAAAAAACCAATTACGTATTATTGGTGGGGAATGGAAACGCCGAGTTCTTTCTTTTGCGGATATCGATGGACTGCGTCCTACACCAGATCGTGTTAGAGAAACTTTGTTTAATTGGTTGATGTGGGATATTCAAAATACCAAAGTTCTTGACCTTTGTGCAGGTTCAGGCGCTTTGAGTTTTGAAGCCTTATCTCGTGGCGCTCGCCATGTATTGATGATTGAACCCAATACAACACAGGCAAAATTTTTAAAAGAAAATATCCAACTGCTCAAAGTTGAAAATTGTCAACTCAAGGTTCAGACTGCCCAACAAGCATTGTCAAACCTTAATGAACAATTTGATTTGATATTTTTAGATCCACCTTATAGTTTGAATTTATGGGAAGAATTGGCTCAAAAAGCAGACCTATATCTAGCGGATCAAGCATTGATTTATGTTGAAGCAGATCGTGCTCTCAGCCAACTAAATTTACCTTCAACTTGGCAACTGCAAAAACAAACCAAAGCCGGTGTGGTACAAGCAGGCTTATTTAAAAAAATTTCGGTTTAAATTTATACATGAGTCATTAAATAAACCGTTGAGTTTATAACACACTGCATAAAAAACCATGTCTTATTTCTCAGCAAGAATAAGACATGGTTGAATTCTCAATAAATACCTTTTCTCATTGCCATCTGATGTAGCCGTAATTGAGGTTCAGTCTCAACGCATTAAATGAATATCCATTCAACATAATGCGACTGTGATCGATTTAAAGATTAACGTTTATTCCAATTCCAATCACGATCATTTCGATCTCGATCATAGCGATGATCCCAACGGTCACGATCACGGTGATCATATCGACCATGTCCGCCACGATGATCATCATCATATGGTGCAACAATACAGCCCGTTAAGGAAATACCTAAAACACTCAGCAAAATAATTTTCTTCATCATGGTCTTGATACCTATTCACCTTATTGGCTTTAGCTTAACCATGCATTGTGAAGTCCAATGCAAGCTTATGTATCAACGTGTAGTGATTTCAACATGATTTATTCACATTACTCAAATTCTTGAAAAAAGATTATTTAAATTAATAAGTTAATGTTCGAATCCAAAACAGTCGTAAGAGTTGCCCACGATCATATGGAAAACTTGAAATATATTCATATCCGACTTTATTCAACGCATTGATCTTAAATTCCATACCATAACCAAAGGACAGATAAAGTTCATTTACAGAGGCACTGTTTGAATTTGGATTGATCAACGAAGTTTTTAGCTGCTGTACATTATAAGCCGTATAATTAAAAATCCGAATTCGATCATTTTCATAAAATGGGTTGCTCAAGATTGAGTAATCTGCCAATTGCTGATCATGCTCCTCCGCTAATTTTTTCTGAATTTCACTTTGCTGTAAAAAATCTTCATTTTGATCTTTTGCTTCATCAATAGAACTTAAGTGATTTTCTGGATTTTCAATATGAAATAAAGCATCTTGTTCCAATTCAATATCTGATTCTTGAGCATCTTGCTGATACCCCGGTTTTTCCATAGTAACAGATTCAGGTATCATGATCATTTGATCGAAGGCGTAAAGCTGTGAATTAAATCCAAATAGAAGAATCAGCTTGAAATAAAAATTGCAGAAAAATCGCATAAGTAAGATGGTCAATTTATGAAGAATTTTGTGGTTTATATAAATGCGGAAAATATGTGATAGATTATATTAAATGTATCATATTTAAAGTGAAGTTAAAATTTAACTTATTTCAATTCAATGGATGATTCGCATGGAAATACGTGATCAAATTATTCTCGTTACGGGGGGTGCACGTGGCTTAGGTCTTGCAATTACCCATGCTTTAATTCGAGAAGGTGCAAGAGTCGTTGTCAATTATTTCAACAGCGAAGAATCAGCGCAGCAACTTGCCAAAGAGCATGCTGAACAGGTTTTTATCTATAAAGCAGATGTGACTGATGAAGAACAAGTCAACAACATGTTCAAAAAAGCCAAATTACATTATGGTCATGCCATTACTTCCGTGATTAATAATGCACTATTGTCTTTTAAATTTGATGGCGACTTGCGCCCTAGAGTAGAATCATTGAGCTGGAACAACATGCAGCAGCAATTAGACAGTGCAGTCAAAGCCGCATTAAATACAACTCAAGCTGCCTTAGCAGATATGAAGAAAGATCATTTTGGTCGTATCATTAATATTGGAACGAACCTCGTACAGAATCCCGTGGTTCCATATCATGATTATACCGCAGCAAAAGCAGCACTTTTGGCATTTACCCGAACGACGTCTCATGATCTTGGACGATATGGAATTAATGTGAATATGCTTTCTGGTGGTCTATTACGTAAAACTGATGCCAGCAGTGCCACACCTGATCAAGTCTTTGACTTGATTGCTGCATCAACGCCATTACAGGAAGTTACCACCCCGGAGCAATTTGCTGATGCAATATTGTTATTTTTATCGCCTTGGTCTAGGGCTGTAACAGGGCAAAACCTCATCGTTGATGGCGGTCTAGTCAAGGGCTAACGATCAAGCCGACAGTGAATCAAGCTGCTTAAACCATCTAATAAAAAATGAGAGCTTCGAGGCTCTCATTTTTTGAATCTTCTTAAAATATTGGGATTAAACCAATCCTTTCTTTTTCAACACATCAAGCATGGTTGAACCTAGTTCAGCAGGGCTACGTGTATAAGCCATGCCTGCCTTTTCAAATGCAGCAAATTTCTCTTCAGCAGTACCTTTACCACCTGAGATAATCGCACCTGCATGCCCCATACGTTTACCTTTAGGCGCCGTAACACCCGCGATATAGCCTACCACAGGCTTGGTCACATTGGATTGGATGTATTCCGCAGCTTCTTCTTCTGCAGTACCGCCAATCTCACCAATCATAATGATCGCTTCAGTCTGTGGATCTTCTTGGAAAAGTTTTAAGCAATCAATTTGGTTCATACCCGGAATTGGGTCACCACCGATACCAATACAAGTTGACTGACCTAGACCAAGCTTGGTTGTTTGGGCAACAGCTTCATAAGTCAATGTACCAGAGCGTGAAATGATCCCGATTTTACCTGGTTGGTGAATATGCCCCGGCATGATTCCGATCTTGCATTCACCCGGTGTGATGATTCCTGGACAGTTAGGACCAATTAAACGCGCGTTATTACCATAAGTTTCAAGATAACGCTTTGCTTTCAGCATGTCTAAAGTTGGTACACCCTCAGTGATCACAACAATCAATTCAATACCTGAATCAATCGCTTCAACGATTGAGTCCAATACAAATGGAGCTGGCACATAGATAGAGGTTGCATTTGCACCTGTCTCTTTTACTGCTTCTCGCATGGTATTGAATACAGGCAAACCGATATGCGTTTGACCGCCTTTACCCGGTGTTACACCCCCAACAACTTTTGTGCCGTATGCGATTGACTGCTCTGAATGGAATGTACCATTTTTACCCGTAAAGCCTTGTACCAATACTTTTGTGTCTTTGTTTACTAATACGCTCATGATTGATACTCCTTACGCTTTCACTGCAGCAACAACTTTTTCTGCCGCATCGGCTAAACCGCTTGCAGAAATTAATTTTAGACCTGATTCATCCAGTAATTTTGCACCCAACTCTGCATTGTTGCCCTCTAAACGGACAACCACAGGTACAGTGACATTTACTTCTTGAACCGCTGCAATAATCGCTTCAGCAATCATGTCACAACGAACAATACCACCAAAGATATTGATCAGCACACCCTGCACTGAACTATCTGAAAGAATGATTTTGAATGCTTCAATTACACGATCTTTGGTTGCACCACCCCCTACATCAAGGAAGTTAGCAGGCTGACCACCATACAGTTTAATAATGTCCATGGTCGCCATCGCCAGACCTGCACCATTCACCATACAGCCAATGTTACCTTCTAGCGCAACATAGTTTAGATCAAACTCAGATGCTTTTAGCTCACGTTCGTTTTCTTGAGATTTATCACGCATTGCTGCAATCTCAGGCAAACGATATAGGGCATTTGAGTCGATACCGACTTTTGCATCTACACATAAAATTTCACCATTTTCACGGACTGAAAGTGGATTAATTTCAAACAGTGCAAAATCATTTTCAACAAATGCTTTATAAGCACCTGTCATGATTGTCACGAATTGATTAATTTGTTTGTCTTTAAGACCCAACTGAAAGCCAACATCACGTGCTTGGAATGGTAATAAGCCAACCAACGGATCAACTTCAACTTTGATAATTTTTTCAGGTGTTTCTTCTGCAACTTTTTCAATTTCCACGCCACCCTCTGTCGAAGCCATAAAGGTCACGCGACGGCTCGAACGATCAACGACTGCACCGAGATACAATTCACGCTCAACTGGGTATACATCTTCACAAACAAGAATACTATTTACAGGCTGACCATTCGCATCTGTTTGATAGGTCACTAAACGTGTACCCAATAAATTTTTTGCGTATTCAGCTGCTTCTTCTTTTGACTTAACTACTTTCACACCACCCGCTTTACCACGGCCACCAGCATGAACCTGGGCTTTCATCACAGCGAATTTGCCACCAATTTGATCAAATGCTGTTGACGCCTCTTCTGGTGTGGTCACTAAAATGCCTTCTTGAACTGGCATACCATATTTTTTCAACAGCGCTTTCGCTTGATACTCATGTAGATTCATCTTTTACCTTTTACTACTTTTCACGTTGTTATGACA
The DNA here is from genome assembly GCF_015676285.1 of Acinetobacter sp. Res13-Abat-PEC15-P4-01. NCBI lineage: Bacteria > Pseudomonadati > Pseudomonadota > Gammaproteobacteria > Moraxellales > Moraxellaceae > Acinetobacter > Acinetobacter sp. Res13-Abat-PEC15-P4-01. Next base: position 145,103 of record NZ_JADAIN010000037.1, read on the forward strand.
CACCAATACTTAGACTTCCATCACAATAACTATTGGCATTTATTAAAAATTGTTGTTGTATTCTTAGATGATTATTCAATTAAAAACAACCATCAGAAGTAAAAAAGAGCGGTCGAAACCGCTCTTTTTTGTTTTATTTACGTTTACGTTGGATGGCGTGAATCGCACGACCATCGACCGCCAGAGCAGCTTCGTGAACCACCTCTGAATATGTTGGATGACCGAAAGTCATCAATTGTAAATCTTCAACAGAAGATACAAATTCAAGTGCAATCATACCTTGGTGAACGATATCAGAAGCACCAGGGCCAATGATATGCATACCCAATAAGCGATCAGTTTTTGCATCGGCAACAAATTTAACAAAACCTGCTGATTCATTTGCAGCCAAAGCGCGCCCATTCACAGCAAATGGGAATTGACCAGTTTTAACTTCATGGCCTTTTTCTTTAGCCTGTTCTTCAGTTAAACCAACCCATGCCGCTTCAGGATGTGTATAGATGACAGAAATAATTGTGTCGTAGTTCACTTGTGCAGCATGACCGTGAATACGTTCTACAGCCATTACACCTTCTTCCATTGCTTTATGTGCAAGCATTGGACCACGAACCAAGTCACCAATCGCATATACGCCATCAACAGATGTTGCACACCAATCGTTAACGTCTACCAAACCACGTTCAGTTAGTTTAATGCCTGAATCTTCAGCCAATAAACCTTCTGCATATGCTTTACGACCCACACAAACAATCAGTTTGTCGAAAGTTTGAGTTTTGTCTTCACCACCCTGGCTATACTGAACAGTCACTTCACGACCATTGATTTCAGTACCGGAAACTTTCGCCCCAATACGAATGTCTAAACCTTGTTTGGTTAAAAGTTTTTGATAATCTTTTGCCAAAGCTTTATCAGCCATTGGTAAGAATGCATCTAATGCTTCAAACACAACAACTTCAGAACCAAGACGACGCCATACTGAACCCAGTTCCAGACCAATTACACCAGCACCAATTACACCTAAACGCTTAGGCACTTCTTGGAATTCAAGTGCGCCAGTAGAATCAACAATTAAGTCTTCGTCTACTTTTGCAACTGGAATATTTACAGGAACAGAACCCGTCGCAAGAATCACATATTTAGGTTCTAAAACTTGAACTTCACCACCTTCTAATGGCGTAAATTCAACTTTTTTACCCACAAGTAATTTACCAGTACCCTGCAACCATTCGATACCGTTCCCTTTGAGAAGCTGGGCAACACCGCCAGTTAAGTTATCAACAACTTTATCTTTACGAGCAAGAAGCTTTTGAAGATCAAGTTGTACATTTTCAACTGAAATGCCGTGCACATCCAAGCCATGAAGGGTATCTTCATAATGATGTGAAGAATCTAATAATGCTTTAGAAGGAATACATCCAACATTTAAGCAAGTACCACCTAAAGATGGCTTACCTTTGTGTACGCGTTTTTCGATACACGCAACTTTAAAACCAAGTTGTGCAGCACGAATTGCCGCTTCATAACCACCTGGTCCACCGCCGATTACAACAAGATCAAACTGTTGAGACATGCTTATCTCCAAGAACAAGCCTAGAGGATCACCCTAAGCTTGTGATGTTATTCTATAGAATTAAAGATCAAGGATAAGTTTAGCTGGTTCTTCAAGTAACTCTTTTACAGTTACCAAGAAACCAACGGCTTCTTTACCATCAATCATACGATGGTCATAAGAAAGTGCTAAATACATCATTGGAAGAATTTCAACCTGACCATTGACTGCCATAGGACGCTCCTGGATCTTGTGCATACCCAAGATTGCAGTTTGTGGCTGGTTCAAAATTGGTGTTGAAAGCAATGAACCGAAAGTACCACCGTTGGTAATCGTGAACGTACCGCCAGTCATTTCTTCGATAGACAATTTACCTTCACGTGCTTTTGCAGCATATGCACCAATACCAGATTCAACTTCAGCATAGTTCATGCGGTCCGTATCGCGAAGCACAGGAACAACAAGACCACGGTCAGAAGAAACCGCTACACCGATGTCATAGTAACCGTGATAAATGATGTCATCGCCATCAATTGATGCGTTTACGGCTGGATAACGTTTAAGCGCTTCAGTACAAGCTTTAACGAAGAATGACATAAAGCCTAGACGTGCACCATGGCGTTTTTCGAAAGCATCTTTATATTGCTTGCGCATTTCCATGATTGGCTTCATGTTGACTTCATTGAACGTAGTCAACATTGCAGTTTGCTGAGTTGCAGCAAGAAGACGTTCTGCAACACGTTTACGTAAACGGGTCATTGGAACACGTTTCTCGATACGCTCACCTACGGCAACACTCAGTGGTGTTGCAGGAGCAGCAGCCGGTTTGGCTTGATGATTTGCAACATCTTCCTTAGTAATACGCCCACCACGACCAGTGCCATCCACATCAGCAGCAGCAATACCCGTTTCAGTCAGTGCTTTACGTACTGCTGGCGCTTGATCTTGCACTTGAGCACGTTCAACAACAGGTGCATTACCGGCTTGAGTTTGTGCAGCAGCTTGCTCAACTTTCTCTTCAGATTGAACTGCTTGAGTTTGAGCTGCACCAGAAACTGCACCTTCCTCAAATGTTGCAATCACTTCAGCAGAAAGAACTGTATCACCTTCATTCTTGATGATTGCAGAAATAGAACCATCAGCAGGAGCAACAACTTCTAAAACAACTTTATCCGTTTCAATATCACAGATCACTTCATCACGCGATACTGCTTCACCTGGTTGTTTGTGCCAAGTTGCGATTGTTCCGTCAGCAACTGACTCTGGGAACACAGGTGCTTTAATTTCGGTTGCCATTATTTAGATTCTCCTGATTGATCAGCCACGATCGCCAAAGCGTCATTTACGAGCTGAGCTTGTTGTTTTGCATGCAAATATGGTGAGCCACATGCAGGTGCAGCTGAAGCTTCGCGTCCTGCATAGCTAATTTGAATTTGTTGACCAGATTTCATTACACCTTCATATAGACGAGGAGCAATGAATAACCATGCGCCCTGGTTTTTCGGTTCTTCTTGACACCAAACGAGTTCTTTCACGTTTGGATAAGTAGCAAGAACTTCTGCAAGACGTTTTTCTGGGTACGGATATAATTGTTCAACACGTACTACTGCAATGTTCAAGTTTTCTTCACGACGTTTTTCGAGTAAGTCGTAATAAACTTTACCACCACAAAGTACAACACGTGTTACATCTTGTTTATTGATTTGATCAATTTCATCGATCACGGTCTGGAATGTACCAGTTGCAAGCTCATCAAGCGTTGATGTTGCAAGTTTGTGACGAAGCAATGATTTAGGCGAAGTCACAATCAATGGTTTACGGATTGGACGTACCGCTTGACGACGCATTGCATGGAAGATTTGTGCAGGTGTCGTTGGAGTAATCACTTGCATATTTTCTTCAGCACACAACTGTAAGAAACGCTCTAGACGTGCAGATGAATGCTCTGGACCTTGACCTTCAAAACCGTGCGGAAGAAGAAGTGTCAAACCACAAACACGCTCCCATTTGGTCTCGCCAGAAGAGATAAACTGGTCAATCACCACTTGGGCACAGTTTGCAAAGTCACCGAACTGAGCTTCCCAGATTACCAAACTTTTTGGTAAGGTCGTTGCATAGCCATATTCGAATGCAAGTACCGCCATTTCAGACAATAGCGAGTCATAAATTGCAGTACGGGGCTGGTTTTCCTTGATATGACACAGCGGAATATATACTGAACCATCCACTTGGTTATGCAGTTTTGCGTGTCGATGTGAGAATGTACCACGACCAACGTCTTCACCCGTCAAACGAACCAAGTAGCCATCATCAAGAATAGAAGCATACGCTAGCGTTTCTGCTGCACCCCAGTTAAGTGGCATTTCACCGGTTTGCATCTTAAAGCGATCATCAATCACTTTCGATACTTGGCGTTGCATCACGAAGCCCTCAGGAAGCTCGCGCATTTTTGTACCCAGTTCTTTTAAACGCTCAATCGGGAATGTCGTATCCCAATCATCGGTATATTCATGACCCAGGTATGGTGTCCAATCCACAAACATTTTTTTGTTTGGTTCAAGTACCAATGCATTTGCTACGTGGTTGCCAGCTTCAAGATCTTCACGGTATTTTTCAACTAAAGCATCAGCAGAAGCGCGATCTAATACTTTTTCCTGTACCAACTGATCTGCATAAAGCGTACGTGTTGTCGCTTTTTTATTGATCACTTGATACATCATTGGTTGAGTTGCTGCCGGCTCATCGGCTTCGTTATGTCCACGACGACGATAACAGAACATGTCAATCACAACATCTTTACGGAATGTATGACGGAAGTCATGCGCCAACTGGGAAACAAACAATACTGCTTCAGGGTCATCACCATTAACATGGAAAATCGGAGCCTGAATCATTTTCGCGATATCAGTACAGTACTCTGTAGAACGTGCATCACGTGGATCAGATGTTGTAAAGCCCACTTGGTTGTTGACCACAATATGGACTGTACCACCTACGGTATAACCACGAGTTTGTGACATTTGGAAGGTTTCTTGGTTCACACCTTGACCTGCAAATGCCGCATCACCATGAACAATCACTGGTAATACATCATCACCGCCAATATCTTTACGACGAACTTGACGGGCACGTACCGAACCTTCAACTACAGGTCCAACGATTTCCAAATGTGATGGGTTAAATGCCAATGCCAAGTGAACTTCGCCACCTGGCGTCATTACATTTGAAGAGAAACCTTGATGGTATTTTACGTCACCAGAACCTTTTTTATTGAGCGCCTTACCTTCAAACTCACCAAACAAATCAGCAGGGTTTTTACCCATGATATTGACAAGCAGGTTCAAACGACCGCGGTGTGGCATACCGATTACGACTTCTTTGCAGCCGACTGAACCAGCACGCTGAATCAGTTCGTTCACCATCGGAATGAAAGACTCACCACCTTCTACACCGAAACGCTTAGCACCAACATATTTGTTACCAAGATATTTTTCCAATCCTTCAGCCGCTGTTAAACGCTCAAGTACATGTTTCTTTTGTTCTGCCGAGAAACCAAATTGACCACGTGCACTTTCAAGGCGCTGTTGAATCCAACGCTTTTCTTTGGTATCAACAATGTGCATGTATTCAGCACCAATCGAAGCACAGTAAGTTGCTTCCATTGCGTTGACCATTTCACCCAAAGTCGCTTCAGTTTTACCAATCGCCAAGTTGCCCGCATTGAACACTGTATCTAAATCAGATTTTGTTAACCCATGAGCAGCAAGGTCTAAATCAGGCACATCTTCACGTTTAGCCAAACCAAGTGGATCAAGTTTTGCTTTTTGATGACCACGGTTACGGTATGCTGCAATCAGTTGCAATACACCAATTTGACGACGCTCATGCTCAGTACTTACTTCACTTTGAACAACTGGCTGAACACGACTTGAATTACGACCTAATAATAAGAATTGCTCACGAATATTTCCGTGCGGTTGGTCGCCTTTAGGGAATTTATCGAAATATTGACGCCAATCCTCACCTACTGAGGTTGGAGAAGAAAGGTACTGTTCGTAAAGCTCTTCAATATACGCTGCACTGTCAGCGGAAAGTTCAGTATCAAGACGCAATGCGTCAGCAACTTCTTGCATTTGTGGACCCATTTCCTATTGCAAAAACATTAGAGGGTGCTTTTTAAGCACTCCCATGATTGATAATGCCAAATCGGTAAATTGACATTCACCCATCAGGTACTAATGACCATGGGGCGTTATAAACATTAGCTTATTACTAATGCATACAATGAATCATAACGCCCTCATTGGCATCATCACTCACTTATATACTCAACCGAGGCTGAGCAATTTTTTGCAAATCGACTTAGAAAAAACAAAAGGCTTTTTGCTTTTTCTAAAGCGGTTCTAAACGGCATCTATCTAAAAGATTTATAAACCGTTCTGAGTCACACTTATGTTGAAAAAATGTACCCAAAACAAAGTCACTTTTTTACATATAGTGGTTTGTTAAATCGTAACATGATCTGCCACTTCAATTGATTTTTTTGACACATACCATCTATAAATTAGCGAAATACATACAAGAAATAATCAATTATTATCCCTCCATTTATATCGGGTCAATTCTGCTTTTTTCAACGCTCTCAACCAAGTTCTCCACAATAAAAAACAACACTCCCTCACCTTGAGGAATGTGCATAAAAAAAAGAGCGCACACCAAAGATGTACGCTCTTTATTGACGTCGTATTAACCTGCTTGGTCAAGCAACATGCTACGGATATGACCGATTGCTTTTGTTGGATTTAAACCTTTAGGGCATACAGATACGCAGTTCATGATCCCTTTGCAACGGAACAATGAGAACGGGTCATCAAGACGTGATAAACGATCTTGAGTTGCTGTATCACGAGAGTCGATAATAAAACGATATGCATTCAGCAATGCCGAAGGACCCAAGAATTTATCAGGGTTCCACCAGAATGATGGACATGAAGTTGAACAACATGCACACAGAATACATTCATACAAACCATTTAAGTGTTCACGCTCTTCTGGAGACTGTAAACGCTCTTTAGGTGGTGCAGGTTGATTATTGATCAGGAACGGCTGAATTTTGTCATACTGATCGTAGAACTGATTCATATCCACAACTAAATCTTTAACCACTGGCAAACCAGGCAATGGACGAATGACGATTTTTTCAGGTAAATCGTTCAGGTTCCACAAGCAAGCAAGACCATTTTTACCATTGATATTCACACCGTCAGAACCGCAAATACCTTCACGGCAAGAACGACGGAATGTTAATGATTCGTCCTGTACTTTCAATGCCAGAAGTGCGTCAAGCAACATACGGTGCTTATCTGTCAGTTCCAGTTTAAAAGTTTGCATATACGGCGCTTTATCCTTATCAGGATCATAGCGGTAGATTTCGAACGTACGAGTACCTCTACTCATCTTATCTCTCCCGATTAGAATGTACGTGGTTTAGGTTCAATTGGGTCTACAGACAATGGACTGTAACGTACAGGTTTGTATTCAAGATGATTATCCGCTGAATACCATAATGTATGTTTCATCCACTCATCATCACGACGACCGTATGAATAGTGCGCATCATCAGCTGGTAATTCATAATCAACGACCGTATGTGCACCACGACATTCTTTACGCGCAGCAGCAGAAATCAAGGTTGCTTTTGCGACTTCATATAAGTTTTCAACTTCTAAGGCTTCGATACGTGCAGTATTAAATACTTTAGATTTGTCTTTCAAATGGATGTTACGAACACGCGGTTCAATCGCAAGGATCTGCTTCACGCCCTCATCAAGCAAGGCTTGAGTACGGAATACACCGGCATGGTCCTGAACAATGTCACGAATCGCATCGGCAACTTCTTGAGCATTTTCACCAGAAGTCGAATCATCTAAATGACGAATACGTTTCAAAGTGTTTTCAAGCACATCATTTGGAAGTGGTTGATAATCATCACCATGGTGTTTTGTCACATAGTCAATGATGTGCTCACCCGCAGCTTTACCAAATACAACCAAATCAAGAAGTGAATTGGTACCCAGACGGTTTGCACCATGTACAGATACACATGAGCATTCACCAATTGCATAGAACCCTTTTACAGGTACTGTGTAATTCATTGTGCCATTGGTTGTATATTCATTGGCTGCTTTATCAAATCCAGCATAGAAGCCTGGTTCATTTTTAGCTGCTTCAGGAATCACCACTTGACCATGAATATTGGTTGGAATACCACCCATTTGATAATGGATTGTTGGTACTACTGGAATTGGCTCTTTGGTAATATCAACGTTGGCAAATTTCTTACCAATTTCAAACACTGAAGGTAAACGCTTCATGATTGTATCCGCACCCAAGTGCGTCATATCAAGAAGAATATAATCACCTTTAGGACCACAACCACGACCTTCTTTGATTTCTTGGTCCATGGAACGTGATACGAAGTCACGTGGTGCCAAATCTTTCAAGGTTGGCGCATAGCGTTCCATGAACGGTTCGCCGTCTTTGTTACGAAGGATTGCACCTTCACCACGGCAACCTTCAGTCAACAATACACCCGCACCGGCAACACCCGTTGGGTGGAATTGCCAAAACTCCATATCTTGCAATGGAATACCCGCACGTGCAGCCATACCAAGACCATCACCCGTATTGATATAGGCATTGGTAGATGCACGGTAAACACGACCCGCACCACCTGTAGCGAACAACGTTGCTTTGGCTTGGAATACTGCAATTTTGCCTGTTTCTTGGTCGATTGCAGTTACACCGAGTACATCACCTGCTTCGTTACGGATTAAATCCAATGCAATCCATTCAACGAAGAATTGAGTACCCATTTTCACATTGCTTTGATAAAGCGTATGAAGTAGTGCATGACCTGTACGGTCAGCAGCAGCACAGGCACGAGGTACCGGTTTTTCACCGTAGTTCGCAGAGTGACCACCAAACGGACGTTGGTAAATTGTACCATCTGCGTTACGGTCAAATGGCATACCCAAGTGTTCAAGCTCGTAAACAACTTTAGGTGCCTCACGACACATGAACTCGATTGCATCTTGGTCACCTAACCAGTCAGAACCTTTTACCGTGTCATAAAAGTGATAATGCCAGTTATCATCTTGCATATTACCAAGTGATGCACCGATACCACCTTGTGCCGCAACAGTATGAGAACGTGTTGGGAATACTTTAGTTAGCACTGCAACCTTCAAACCTGCTTGAGCAAGTTGATATGAAGCACGCATACCTGAACCACCACCGCCAACGATGACTGCATCGAAGAACTGGCTTGGAATATTTGAATAATCTTCTTTAGGGGTTAAAGCGCCCATGACATCTTCCTATCAATTCGCCCAAAAAATCTGGATTGCCCAGATCGCATATGCAATTACAGCAATAATTACTGCTGAAGTTAACACGATGCGTAAACCTGAAGCTGAAGGCCCCATTTGACGAGTAGTCACATAGTCAGTGAATACTTGCCACATGCCAATCCAAGCATGCGCAACAAGAGATAAGACTGCCAACAAAGATAAAATCTTCATCGGAAGTGTCATCATAAAGCCGAACCATTGCTCATAGTTAAATCCGCCATTGCACAGAATCCAACCTAATACCACAACAGTATAAACAGCTAGAACAACAGCACTTACGCGTTGGATATACCAATCACGAGAACCTGACCCCGTTAAACCTGTAGCACTTTTCATTAGAGAACAATCCATACGAATGATGCGATAATTGCTATCACAGCCAAGATTAATGCAATAGTTGCTGCTACGCGACCACTTTGCAACTCTTCAGCAAAACCTAGGTCAGCAAGTAGATGCTTAATACCCATAATGAAATGGAATAATAAACCAGCGACAAATACCCATACGACAAAGCGTACAACGAAGCCACCAAAGATTGCCTGAACTTGAGCAAAACCTTCAGGCGAAGACAGAGACTTGTCTAAAAGCCACAAAAGTACCGGTACGAGTAAAAATACGATGACACCTGAAAGACGGTGTAGAATTGATGCAATAGCCACAGGGGATTTTAAGTTTACATCTAAAACTTGACCCATGGACAAATTGACAGGTCTGTTGCTTTTCACAGCGGGCATCCTGTAAGTAAAAACTCCATCCGGAGTTTGTTGGAATTAATTCGAAGGAAAGCTAGCATTGTCAAACAAATAAAATTGCCTGAACTTTAAACGACACTGAATTATAAAACGTGAACTGTCAAATTACAAACCGTGGAAAATAGCTTTTTCTTTAAAAAACACTCAAATAAGAATCATTTACATCCATTTGTATCACAAAGATCATGATTTTATTGATGCATTTTTCGCTATCTCTTTATTTTTTATCATTTTTAAACAATATACTTCTAGAGATAATCACGACTTATATTATTTTGATAATTTTAGACTAAAGCACAACAATACGGACAAAAGCGTCCTCTCCTTTTCTCCCCCCAACATCGTAACCTCGAATCATCTATTTATAGTGATTTAGATACCTATTATGTCGATTCTAAATATGGCTCTATTTTGATTTTTGATGTAGATCATTTTATTCTGTGATTTGACCTGAAGCTTTACAATAAGAAAGAACGACTTAGTTTGTGAATAATCCAATTTTGATTGATCAATATGCTGCATATTTGCTTGTTTTAACAGCAGACAAAACTTGATTTAACAGTTGTTTTGGATGTTTTTTATACCCAAAATAAGATTGTAAAAACTATTTTTTAATCAATTAAGCACTAAAATGAAAATAAATATTTCATCAATTTATTTGGATGTTTTTCATACTGCCATTACATTAAAAGCTATGTAAGTCATGAAATTTAGATGTTTTTAAAACATGAAATCTGAGGAATTCAACTTACAAAAGCATCAAAATATTGGTCAAAAATGCCATTTCCTGTCTAGCAATCCTAATTATTTTTCTGCACCTGACTCTGAATTTACCTTATTATACTGACCGACTCTGAAATTTGATGTTGAATCCGACTGGTTGAAGTTGGACTAACTGTAGATGAAAACATGACTTTTTCATCCATAAGTATAATTGACAAAATTTCAGTACTCACTAAGCTAAATAGCAATTTTTGATCCGTCTGACTTGTGCATTACAAGATGACTAAGCAAGTTAGATAAAATATCCACCAGGACAGGAGATCTATTGAATGTCTGCAGCAACTGGCAAGAAAGCCGTTCTAGAGCTTGATGGCAAAAAAATTGAATTACCAATTTACAGCGGCACATTGGGCCCAGATGTAATCGACGTTAAGGATGTGTTGGCTTCAGGTCACTTTACTTTTGATCCTGGTTTTATGGCGACAGCTTCTTGCGAGTCTAAAATCACTTTCATTGATGGTGATAAAGGCGTTCTTTTACACCGTGGCTATCCTATTGCTCAACTTGCGACTCAAGCTTCTTACTTAGAAACTTGCTATTTATTGTTAAGCGGTGAACTTCCAACTGCTGAACAAAAATCAGACTTCGAAAACAAAGTCCGCAACCACACTATGGTTCATGATCAAGTAAGCCGTTTCTTCAATGGTTTCCGTCGTGATGCTCATCCAATGGCTGTGATGTGTGGTGTAGTGGGTGCGTTATCTGCGTTCTATCACAATGGTTTTGACGTTGAAAACGTAGATCACCGTGAAATCACTGCAGTTCGTTTAGTTGCTAAAATTCCTACTTTAGCTGCTTGGACGTACAAATATACAATCGGTCAACCGTTCGTATATCCACGTAACGATTTAAGCTATGCTGAAAACTTCTTGTACATGATGTTTGCTACTCCAGCAGATCGTGACTATAAAGTTAACCCTATTCTTGCGAAAGCAATGGACCGTATCTTTACGCTTCATGCTGACCATGAACAAAATGCGTCTACGTCTACAGTACGTTTAGCCGGTTCTACTGGTGCAAACCCATACGCTTGTATTGCTGCAGGTATTGCTGCTCTTTGGGGACCTGCTCACGGTGGTGCGAACGAAGCTGTTCTTAAGATGCTTGATGAAATCGGCACTGTAGAAAATGTTGCGCCGTTCATGGAAAAAGTTAAAACCAAAGAAGTTAAACTTATGGGCTTCGGTCACCGAGTTTATAAAAACTTCGATCCACGTGCGAAAGTGATGAAAGAGACTTGTGACGAAGTGTTAAGTGCACTTGGTATCAATGATCCACAACTTGCGCTTGCAATGGAACTTGAACGTATTGCGCTCAGCGACCCGTACTTCATCGAACGTAAACTTTATCCGAACGTAGACTTCTACTCAGGTATCATCCTTAAAGCGATTGGTATCCCAACAGAAATGTTTACTGTGATCTTTGCGCTTGCACGTACTGTTGGTTGGATCAGCCACTGGTTAGAAATGCACAGCGGTCCGTACAAGATCGGTCGTCCTCGTCAGCTTTATACTGGCGAAACTCAACGCGATATCAAACGTTAATTCGTTACGCGTTCAGATCGAACAAGAGACCACCCTTTGGGGTGGTTTTTTATTGGCTATTCATATCAATCGGTATAGGATCTATTTATTTAAAAATTCATTTAGAATCAGGTCATAACAATATCAATAATGAGCCTAGAGAACTTAGGCTTATGGTTTTCCCATAAACTTACAAATCACTACTTTATAAAATTCCAAAAAGATAACTTTATTTTATATATTGTTTAAAAAATTTTTATCATACATTTTCAAAGGAATTGAAGATGTCCCAACATTTATCCAAACAAGTAAACGACCAAGATCAAGCATTTTTTGGTCACCCCAAACCCTTAAAAGGTTTATTTTTTACCGAGCTTTGGGAACGTTTTTCCTATTATGGGATTCGCCCTTTACTAATCCTCTATATGGCGGCTTTAGTAGCTGATGGCGGACTCGGCTTAGATCGCCCAACAGCATCAGCAATTGTGGGCTTATTTGCAGGCAGTATGTATTTGATGACCGTATTGGGTGGATGGGTTGCTGATAATTATCTCGGTCAGGAGCGCGCAGTGTGGTACGGTTCACTGATCATCGCACTCGGACATTTATCCATTGCATTGGCAGCCTTATTTGGACATTTCTTTTTTTATTTTGGTTTAGTGTTGATTGTGATCGGTTCTGGTCTATTTAAAACCTGTATTTCCGTCATTGTTGGCACATTATATCAGGCTCAAGATTCACGGCGTGATGCAGGATTTTCCATTTTTTATATGGGAATTAATCTAGGTTCATTGATTGCCCCACTCTTGACGGGTTTATTGGTGAAAGAACATGGTTGGCACTGGGGATTTGGAATCGGTGGCGTCGGAATGTTAATCGCCTTGCTGATTTTTAAGTTAATCACTGTGCCTCAGTTAAAACAATTTAATCATGGGCAATGCAGTGAAAATAACTGGGCTCGTCCTGTTCATTACCATCCTAAAGCCCCCCAAATAATCATAGGTTTTATTGCAGTTGTTGGGTTGATTATCAGTCTAGTTTCTCTTGGTATAATTAACATTGATCCAATTCAGATCGCCACATATATCACGATTTGTATTTGTATAGCCTTATATTTCAGCTATCTATTGCTCTTTGCCGGTTTGAATAGTACTGAGAAAAAACAAATGATCATCTGTTTTATTTTACTGATCACCGCTGCACTTTTCTGGTCTGCATTTGAACAAAAACCAACATCTTTCAATCTTTTCGCCCAAGACTTTACAAACCGCCAATTCTTTGGCTTTGAAATACCCGCCGTTTGGTTTCAGTCGATTAATCCGCTATTCATTATCATTTTTGCACCATTTCTCGCATGGCTTTGGGTTAAATTGGGCAAACAAAATCGTGATCCTAACTATATCACCAAATTGATTATTGCCTTACTTCTCGCTGCGGGTGGTTTCCTCGTGATGAGCATTGCCAGTTACTTGATCACCCAAAATGGCGGAACTGTTTCTGCATTGTGGATTACATCCAGTCTGCTGCTTTTAACACTCGGTGAATTATGCTTAAGCCCTGTTGGGCTTTCAACGATGACTAAGCTTGCTCCAACCATCATTCGCGGACAAGTAATGGGGCTTTGGTTTACAGCTTCTGCTTTAGGAAACCTGATGGCAGGTTTAATCGGTGGTCATGTTTCTATCCATGAAGTTGACCAATTACCCCTCCTGTTTATGCGATGTGTCATCGCTTTACTTCTTGGTGCACTCGTTCTATGGTTAATGAAGAAACCAATTCGTAAATTACTCAATCAAACGCCCTCCTCTCAAAAATCTATTGATATGCAATTGGAAAAAGTATGAACGCTTCGTCACCTGCCAACAAACTAGAAAACCTTCGTACAATCATGAAGAAATATCAGCAGGACGCTTTTATCGCCATGAGTGCTGATCCACATATGTCAGAGTATCTACCTGATTACTGGAAAATACGTGAATGGCTGACAGGCTTTACAGGTTCAGTCGGCACAATTGTAGTCACTCAAAACTTTGCAGGTTTATGGGTAGATGGTCGATATTGGGTACAAGCGGAACAGCAACTGGAAAATACAGGTTACGTTTTACAAAAGCAGACACCCGATCCGGCTTCAACACATCTGTCTTGGCTTTCACAACATTTACCCAAAGATGCAAAAATTTCAGTCAATGGAAATACCATTTCCACTCAGCAATACAGCGCTTTATCAGAACTTGCAATAAAACACAGTTTCTTCATTCAAACAGACTTGGATTTAATTGATGAAATTTGGACTGAACGCCCAGCACTGCCCCTACAACCCATTTGGCAAATGGCAGATGATTTAAATGCGCAAACACGCTTAGAAAAAATAGCTGCGATCCGTCACAAACTGATTCAGAAAAAAGCAACGGGGCATTTTATTTCTGCACTCGATGATATTGCTTGGATATTAAATTGCAGAGGCAGTGATGTGGAATATAATCCAGTATTTTTAGCACATTTATATATCAGTGCTGAGCGTACCACTATTTTTGTGGATGCTCACAAACTCTCGGATGAGCTTAAAAACCAGTTAAAAAGTGAACAAATTGAACTCTTGCCCTATGCCCAAACAATTGAGTATTTAAGCAATCTGCAACAGCAAATAATCCTCATTGATTCAAATAAAGTCTCTATTTCCCATGCACAGGCGATCGAGCAGCATAATCAACTCATTCAAGATATCAATCCCAGCACTTTATTTAAATCCCAAAAACACCCCTCGGAAATTCAGCATATACGTCACGCCATGATCAAAGATGGGGTTGCGTTGTGCCATTTTTTTCATTGGCTCGATACAGCCGCAACAAATGGCGAATCCATCAATGAGTTGACGATCGACACAATGATCACTGGATTCCGTGCACAGCAACAAGGCTTTCTAGGACTAAGTTTTTCCACGATTGCAGGTTTTAATGCCAATGGTGCGCTACCCCATTATCGAGCAACAGAAGAAAGTTTTAGTGATATTGCAGGTAATGGTTTATTGCTCATCGACTCAGGTGCGCAATACGCAGATGGTACGACAGATATCACCCGAGTTGTTCCTATCGGCAACACAAGTATTGAACAAAAGCGCGATTATACCCTTGTATTAAAATGTCATATTGCACTTGCTCAAACTGTTTTCCCAGAAGGCATCGCATCACCCCTTCTAGATTCGATCACACGTCAAACCCTGTGGAAATATGGTTTGGATTATCGTCATGGTACAGGTCACGGTGTAGGCTATGCATTGAATGTACATGAGGGACCTCAAGTCATCTCTTATTATGCGCCAGCGACATCTTTTACCAAGATGCATGAAGGTATGATTAGCTCTAATGAACCAGGCTTATACCATCAAGGAAAGTATGGCATCCGAATTGAAAATCTTGTCGTCAATAAAATTAAGCATTTTGAAGATACGACTTATGGTCAGTTTCTGGAATTCGAAACACTGACACTGTGCCCGATTAACCTGAGCTGTATTATTGTAGAGCTGTTAAATGATGATGAAAAAGCATGGCTCAATCAATACCATCAAACTGTTCGAGAGCGATTAGCCCCTCACTTACAAGGTGATGTTTTAAACTGGTTGAATGAGCATACCCAAGCAATTTAACATTTTATATCAAACAAAGCGCTCAAAATCTTTGATTTTAAGCGCTTTGAAAAAAACAGGAATCTTTTTCCCATTTTGGCTTTTTAAAAGTGGTATATCATTGATTAAAAATAATTAATACAAGAAAGTATACTTTTTGACATAAGCTTTATTTGCAATAAATGGCTCATAACACGATTTTAATTTTTTCCGTTTTGGTTGTAACTTTTGCATTTTTACACGCATTCGATGATTGAATGGTTTTAATAATTTCATTGCTCGCAGATAAAATCTTTAAACTCGAGACAATTTCTTGACCTGTTTTACAATCTTCCTCACCTAGCTGCTCACTAAATCGTCCAGGATCACTAGAGGATTCAACAGTTGCAATAATTTTCGCTTTCCACCCGTCAAAATAGACCAAATCGGTCGTTTGGGAAACCTCCCCCTGCCCCGAACCTGCGGATTCTATTTTAACCAAATCGATTGGTTTTGCCCGATACTGCACAGTATGTACCGTGAAATCATTGGCTTGACCACCGAACTCAAGTATTCGTGATTGTTTCAGCTTCGGGCGAGTCAATATGTAGCCGCCCCAAAAATTTCGCCCGGCATTTTCAAATGTTACACCAGACAGATAAGCCAGCTCTCCCGACAACAAATGAATCTCTTTCATCTGATCAATCATTATCGCTTTGGCTGGTGTCGCTTGTGAATCGTTCAAATTCGTAATACTGTTGATCACTGCTTGATCTGTAGGTGCTGCTGCAAAACTCATGGCAGATGAACATAGAACAAAAACCGCACTACTCCATCGAACTGAAGAAAAATGATGCATAAGATAAATTCTCAGATTTTATGGTCCATTGGGTGCTTAACGCCCCCATTCCATTTTAGCCATGTAGGGACGTATTTTTTTAATGCGTTGGATATTGGTTTTTTCTATCTGAGTCAACTGGTTTTCTACATTGGTGCTACATGGCATATACCAGTTTTGATCGGCAAATTGATTGGCAATTTCTCGATTAGCAAATGAATAGCCATGTCGTGCATAAATTTCATTACGCATCCAATCCAACTCTTCAGCAGGAATTTGTATATCTTGATCTTTCAATAAACGCTGAGA
Organism: Acinetobacter sp. Res13-Abat-PEC15-P4-01; assembly: GCF_015676285.1. Lineage (NCBI taxonomy): Bacteria > Pseudomonadati > Pseudomonadota > Gammaproteobacteria > Moraxellales > Moraxellaceae > Acinetobacter > Acinetobacter sp. Res13-Abat-PEC15-P4-01. The sequence continues at coordinate 161,870 of NZ_JADAIN010000037.1, forward strand.
AGCAACAGGATAATCGCCCACATCTTTTTGATAGCGACATTGCTGTGGTTTCAAATCAAAATATTTGGGCTTAACTTTTGCCGTTGAAGATTCCCAACTCGACTCCAGTACATTGGGTTGATTATGGTTTACAACAAAATTAAATACACCACTGCTTGATGGCGGACCACTTTCTGTTGCAGTAATTTTATAGCCTTGCGCTGTGGTCTGCACCTTACCGGAGAAGCTTTGTTTATTTTTACCCAGAACACTATATCCTTTGACCTGATTACGATCTATGGATTGGATAAATACACCAATTTTTTGCTCATCGTATTTTCCTGACCAAGATTTTGGTAATTGTTGGATATCCAGCGCATAGCTACTTTGAGTGAAAATTGCAGCTAACCCTATGCATGTTATTAATCGCTTATTCATTGTTATTCCTATTGTTATGACAGTATTTGATTCATTTTCATGGTAATTTTAAATCAAATTATACGCTTTGTGGTGGACTACCATGTAAAAATAATCAAATTCTCTCCAAATATAATCACTGTGCTTGAATCAATCTTTGATTATAATTTCTCAATCCCATTGTATTACAAGAAATAATGACCAAAGCAAAAAAAAGCTTTATCTATATGAGTCTAGCTGCAATTTCACTGCTGATTTATGCCTATTTATGCTACCTCATGGTGGCAATATGTATACAGTATTTTCCATGGCGCACAGACCAGCATTTTTTGTTGCTTAAGCAGGATGTCGTTAATACTCAACCTTGGCAATCGGCTTTTAAAATCCATGTGGTCAGTAGCAGCTTGGTACTGATTGCTGGATTTACACAGTTCTTTCGCATTTTTCGCACACGTTATCCTAAAATTCATCGGGTTAGCGGTTGGCTCTATTTGATTACCATTTTAGGGTTCTCCTTACCGAGTGGCTTGATTTTGGCTTTTTCAGCAGCCGGAGGTCTTTCTACACAAATCAGCTTTGTTTTATTAAGCTTACTGTGGGCAATCACCACATTATCGGCTTTATATTTTTTATTAAAAAAACGCTGGATGCTACATCGTGACTGGATGATTCGCAGCTTCGCACTCAGCCTTTCTGCACTGAGTTTAAGAACATGGAAAATGGGGCTGTACACCTTACAGCCCTATTTTGATTGGCTGACACCTATACATATCTATCAACTAGAATCTTGGTTAGCTTGGGTAATCAACTTAATTATTGCAGAAATCATAGTCATTTGGTTGCATGTAAAATCTACACGCCAACAAAAAAAGCCCTAAATAAATTTAGGGCTTTCGCATAACCATACACAGTTTAACAAATATTTTATTCTTTTCGAGTCACCGTGTAATGATTTAAGTCAAGTTGCTTTAACTGATTACGAAGCTCTTGCAATGACCAAGGCCATGCCGCAAAGTTTCGTCCATTTTCATCCAAATAATAGGACTTACAGCCGCCAGCATTAAATACCGTTGTTTTTAAATGCTTTTGTAAACGTCTATTATGTTGTGTGATTACATCACCTTTAATTTCAAAACGGGTGAACTTCTGATCACGCATTTTGAGTAAACCATCGACAATATAGCCGACTTGCGCTTCTGCAATTCCAATAAATGAATCATAGACCAGAATATTGGGTCCCAAGACCAAGAATGCATTTGGAACATGTTCTATGCTTGCTCCCAAATACGCTTCTGGAGAACTGTTTTTCCATCGTTCTGCAAGAACCTGACCATTAGCATCATAAACACGCTTACCAATCGGTGGATGAGAAACTTCAAAACCTGTTCCCCAAATGATCACATCAACTTCATGACGCTCACCATTGGCTGCGATCACCGTATTGCCGTCTATTTCCACCAAACCATGAGGAATAAGCGTCACATTGTCTTGCTGCAAAGCAGGATAATAATTGTTCGCAAACAATAAACGCTTACAGCCAATGGTAAAATTAGGAGTGACGTCTTTACGCAGTTTTTCATCTTTAATCTGTAATCTAAGTAATTGTTTACTTAAAAAATTCACAGGTTTCAGTACTTTCGGATTGCGTAAACCAAAGTTAATCCCGTTTAAAATCTGCGCAATACTATTACGCCAGGTCTGTTGAATGACCGGAAACCTAGAAATAATTCCTTTCGCCGTTTCATTTAACTCCATATCAGCCTTAGGAAGCACCCATGGTGCTGTGCGCTGAAACACAATCAATTGTTTTGCTAGAGGTTGAACTTGTGGAATAAATTGAATCGCTGAAGCGCCCGTACCGATGACAGCCACACGCTTACCCGTTAAGTCGCACTCATGGTTCCAACGTGCAGAGTGAAACATTTCGCCCTTGAATGTTTCAATACCTTTTAATTTAGGCATTGAAGGTTCAGTAATTGGACCTGTAGTAAAAATCACCGTCTTGGCTTGGTATTGAGCTTTAGATGTTTCTAAATGCCAAATATGTTGTACTTCATCCCATTTAGCACTGATCAATTCATTATTAAATTCAATTTTCTCACCAAGGTCGTATTTTTCCACTACCTCTTCTAGATAGCTTAATATTTCTGGCTGTTTGGCAAACAGATGGCTCCATTTATGGCTAGGAGAAAATGAAAAAGAATAAAGTGCAGAGGGCACATCACAACCGCAACCTGGATAATTGTTATCACGCCAAGTCCCGCCCACACGGCTGGCTTTTTCCAGTACAACGTAGTCATGATAGCCCACTTGATTCATTTGATAAGCCGCAGCAATCCCAGAAATACCTGCCCCGACAACAATAGTATCGTAGATATGTACGGGCTGTTTTTTCTGGGCACCGGTTACTTTTTTCTCATCAGTCTGCTCAGACTTTGCTGATTTTACGCTTGTTTGAGTTGCAACTTTTTGTTGAGCAGACTTAATCGCAACTTTAGCTGGTGTTTGAATCTCGTTTTTATTAACTGTAGAGGAGCGTTGAGCAGGCTTCGCCGCAGGTTTTAATTCATCCTGTTTATCTTGTGAGCTTTGTGATTGTGCCTTAGTCGGTTGAGTCACATGTTTCATCTCTTCAAGCGTTGTTTGCGTTGTGGTCTTTTTAACGCTTTTATCTTCTGGAAGCGTATCTAGAGTCGTTTCTGTTGTCATATTCGTCTACTCAAATCTTATTTTACATATTTATTAAATAGTGGATAACCAATGCCCAATACCTTGGCATACAATGCTGGTGAAGCACGTTTCATGATCCAGAACAGCTTTGCATCAGGTTGAGGAATGGTATACAGCTTATTTGCATCCAAATTATTTAAGGTCTTGATGGCAACTTGATCACTGGTGGTAAATGCATGATTCATTAGCAGATCATCTGCAAGCCCTGCATAATGCCCCGGTAAACGACCATTTTTCATGATATTGGTCGGGACCAGTGTTGGGCATAACACATTGACACGTATGTTGTCTTTGCGGAGTTCTGCGGATAAAGTTTCCGACAAAGCCAACACGCTGGATTTGGTCACGTTATAAGCCGTCATTTCCGGTGCTGCGGTATAACCAGCAGCTGAAGCCACATTAATAATTGCGCCTCGACCCTGTTGTTTAAACTTGGGAACAAAGTAATGACAGCCGTGAATTACCCCCCAAAGATTGACATGCATACACCATTGCCAATCCTCTAAAGAAACCTCATCAAACTTACCGCCTAAACCCACACCCGCATTATTAATGACCAGACTCACAGGATGATTCATTAATTGTTCAGCATGTTCAGCAAGCGCTTTGACTTGCTCTTTCAATCCGACATCACATTGCACAGCAAAAGCTTTTCCTGTGGTTTGCGATTCGATCAAATTTACCGTTTCTTGAGCAGCATCTAAATTAATATCGGCACAAACAATCGTTCCACCACGCTTGGCAAGTTCCATGGCAAAACTACGTCCGATTCCACTACCTGCACCAGTCACCACTGCGTAAGCGTTTTGACTAGGTTTTACTTTTTTAGAAAAAAATCCCATATCTCTTCAATCCATATGTTTTTTTATTTTACGAACGCAATGTCGGATAAAATTCTTTGGTCAAATAAGGCGTAAGAATACCCGTCTCTGGGTTCAGCAACTTTTCTTTGTAATATTCCAAAAATTCCGAGGTATCATGATCATTGGGATGAAAATCTGGACGTAGATAATCAAAAATATGCTTAAAGCTGCTGCCATAAACACCATCTTTTAAACCAAAAATCAGACCGAAATTATAAGGAATCTCTCTCCAGTAACGTAAGCTGATTAAATTCTTTGGATTTCGATAGAAAGGAACCAAAAATGAAGCAGCTGAAATCAAAACAAGAATCGTGATCAATGCAGGGAAAAATCCTGCAATACGTAATAGATAGTTATTTGATAATTCTTGAAAAACATCAAAGGCAATGTCTTTATGCTCGGATTCTTCAAGCATATGCCACATCCAGATTGCACGCTGTTTTTCATCTTGAGAACGGAAGAAAATTTCTTCATGATTCATCATGTATTCCGCCAAAACAGCGGTGAAATGCTCAATCCCTGCCATTAATGAAAGTTTCATTGGCTGTGGAAGACGCTCAAATCCATATTCAAACGCCCACCCGGCCCAAGTACGGAAAAGTTTTACAGGCAAATCACGAATTAGATAAGCTTCATTTAACTCTTCATGCATTTTGGAATGAATGGCTTCTTGACCAATCAATGATGTTACACGTTGCTTCAGTAAAGGATCGGAGATGAAATCACGATGATATCGTGCTGTATCAATCACCAAGTCTTCGCCGCGTGTCAAAAAAATTGACAGTGAAGCAAAGTAGGCACTTGCTAACTCGGCATCCATATAAAATTTGTGGTCTATTTTTGCTGGATCAAAATCAAATTTCATATGTCGAATAGGGATAATCGGCGTTTGATTTTCCAAACTAAATGGTGCTGATGCAAACACTTTAGCGACAGCATTTTTTAACGGTTTCATGAACATAGCAAATACTCTTTATTCATTTAATCTGGTCATCCATGTACAGTTCTATTTAAAACATGACACAGCTTGCCTTTTGAGTAAAAACTCTAATTTGATTGCTAAAAATTACGATATGCTTTGTCAATTACCATTGGCATATGCAGACATTCGATTAGCAAATTATGACAACCACAACGGATTGTCTAACAATCAGTCCTTAGCCTTGTTCTTCCAGATAGAAAATGTCCCATGAAGACAATCTCTGTAATTTCTTGAGAAATCACAATTGATCAAAAATTCTTTTTAAGACATGAGAGAAGAGCAACAATTCAGTTACTCCTCTTTATAAGGTATGCAGTTTAGTGTGTAGATGAGCTACGAATCGCTGGCGTGAATTCTTTAATAAAATAAGGACTTAATGTTCCTGTCACAGGATCTAGTAATTCTTTTTTGAAATACGCCAATAACTCACTGGTATCATGATCATTCGGATGAAAGCTTGGGCGTAGATAGTCAAAAATATGCCCTAAACTACTTCCAAATACCCCCTCTTTTAAGCCAAAAAGTAAATCCCAACTGCCCTTGGCTTCTCTCCAAAAACTTAGGCTCAATGTATTTTTCGGACGCCGTAAAAAAGGTAAAAATAATGCGCCGGCACCTACACCTAACCCAAGCGTAATCAATGCAATAAAAAATCCTAAAATACGTAAGCTGTAGTTTGCAGAAAGGACTTGATAAGTATCATATGCGATATCTTTGTGCTCAGACTCTTCAAGCATGTGCCACAACCACAAGGCACGTGTTTTTTCATCAAGAGAATGATTGAAAATGTCTTGGTGCGTCATTGCATATTGGGCAAAAACAGCAGTGAAATGCTCGATTCCAGCCATCATTGAAAGCTTTAAGGGCTGCGGGAATTTCAGGAAAGTGTTGTTGAATACTTGCTCTGCAAGAAAGCGGTACAATTGCACAGGCAAGTGATTGGGAATCATGGTTTCATTGTATTCTTCATGGACTTTAGAATGAATCGCCTCTTGACCAATCAAACTGGTTAAACGCTGTTTTAAGATCGGATCTTTGATTTGGTCACGATGGTGGCGTGCAGTTTCAATCACCAGCTCTTCACCATAGGTCAAAAAAATGGAAAGTGCAGCAAAATAAGCTGTTGCCCATTCTTTTTGCATAAAAAATTTAACATCCAGCTCATCAGGGCTGAATTTGAAATCAAAGTGACGAATGGGAATATTAGCGACCTGCTCAGTTAAATCCACCAATGGGCTTGGAAAAACTTTTGCAAAGACCTTTTTGACTGGTTTAGCAAGCAACATATAAAACCTCATCTGTTTATCTATGGCGCAAAGCTTTGTCTAAAAATTCAATACAAATTCACATTTCCAGTCAAAACCATGCTTTTATAATGGCGAAATTAAGACATAATGATCGAAAGACCATTAGCATTTACGGTCATTTGATTGGCAATTTATGACTATTCAGCAAAGTGTCCGACAAGCGCCTTAAATGAGTGTATTTGCGGATAAATAATGACCCGCAAGGACATTTTTAATCATTCATTTTGACCTAGTTTTTTTAATATTGGTAAATTCACTATTTATGATATCTTAAATAAAATAATTAGACTGAGTATTAAAATATATAGGCAAATTATGGTGAAAAATTATTATCGATACTTATTTAATTTGATCATAATAAGTATTACCTTAATATTCAGCTCCTTATCTTTTGCTAAAGATAGAATTCAATACCATGTTCAAAACTTTGATGCTTCGACTTTAAAAGTGATTAATGAACAAGGGGTTGTAAGCCAGTCTTATCAATACACACCTTTTGGTCAACAACTGCAATACAAAAAACCAAGTAATTTAAAGAATCCAAATGCTTTTGTTGGGGGAATTCAAGATACAAATGATTGGATTTATTTGCAGCAACGCTACTATAACCCAGTATTAGGTCGATTTTATCAGCCTGATCCTGTGACTTTCATTATAAATGGGCATGGACAGACCAATCGTTATCAATATGGCTGGAATGACAGTTATAGCTTCAAAGATCCTAGTGGTCAGGCTGCTCAAGTTGCTTTTGTTCCACTAGTATTATGGATTGCTGACAATCTTAGATCCGATACACCTAATGCAAACAATTTACTACCTAGCGGTATTGGTGATGCTGCTATAGCTGGTTATGGAGGAGCTTCCTTACTATTCTCAGCAAGATTAGCTTCAATGTCGACTGCGGAATTAAGCTATTATAATATAGTACAGAATAGTGCATCAATTTCACCTGTAGTGTGGTTGACTCCATCAGCATTACAAGGGGCGAGCCCTATTTTATGGGATGGCGCTTATGCAACTAGACAGATTTTAGGTACAACTACAACTCCTGCTGGTCGCTCTATTAATTTTCATGCTGCTGAAAGAATGGTTTATCCACCCAAAGGAAGAATACCAATGTCTCCAAAAGAGATAGATGCCGTACTTGATGGAGCGACTAATATTAGAAAGATGACTTACAATATTTATGGAGATACTTTAACTATTCAAAATAAAAATATGTTAGGAAGTCCTCAAGTTGTAGTTGATGCCCAAACAGGTAATAGAATTATCACTGTGATAAATCCAAGAGCTAAATAATATGAAACTAATTACACTGAATGATAGAATTCAAAACTTTATTGAAAAAAAAGATATTTCAATAAAAAATGCTCAAGAAATTGATTTCTTGTTGAATAACCTAGGTATTGATAATGAAGTAATTGATGATTTAATTTTAATGATAGCTTTATATGTTCCAGGTGGAGGAGATTTTTTATTAGATGAGGATCAAATTATTATACAATTAAATAAAGCAAAAAAAGTACTTGAAATTTCACAAAATTAAAAATGCAGGTTGTGAGTATTTTCATAAAAAATTTATATTTGATACTAAGATAAATCTTCTAAATACATTGAGTAGAAACTTATAAAAAATAATAAGTTATTTATATTAAAAGTTTACTCTTTCATTAATATCCCTTAAAACATTTTGATCGATTCACAAGCAATTCCTATTTGGCTACTCTGTATTCAATGCTAAACTGATGCTCACTTTATTTTAATCACCTCTAATAACAATGTTGAATTATTTTTGGCGTTTGGCAAAACTACTCAAAATTGATCAGTTTAAATATCGCCCATTGACGAATGGGGAAATCCGAATTAGCCAGACTGTGTTTGGTGACCTGATTGATTACGATCAGGTTAAAATCATGAATCATCCCTACCTGCCATGGCAACCTGTCGGCATCTTAATGGCACCGAATGGCTATATACATTTAAAAGATGCTGATTATTGTGAAGATTTTTCCTGCATGAGTTTAGCCTATCAAGCTGTGTTCATTCATGAAATGGCACACGTCTATCAATATCAACGTCATGAAAAGGTACTGCTAAAAGGCGCAATTTTACAGTCTGCAATGTATCTTAGTTTTGGACGATATAATCCTTACCGCTATACCTTGGTTCAGGGAAAATCTTATTTTGACTATAATATCGAACAGCAAGGCGACATCGCTAAAGATATCTATTTAAATCGGATCAAAAATATCATTTTGCAGTAAATCCAAACTAAAATTTGAAACTTTTAGTTTCATTCGAACTTTTTTGTGATCTATTTCATAATTTCTTCAAAAAGAATATCAATTCCGATATAAAAACCAAAAAATAATGAAAAATCACTAGTTTCTACAAATAAAATACTCTAAATTCATGGTGTCATTGATGCTGTACTGAATAAACTTGATGAATCACTAGCTTCTGACATTTTTTTAGTTAAAATACTCAATGTCTGAAATTTTTGCATTGCAAAAAAATAAAGATTTTTGATGATTTTTTGATGATTTTATAGCTTCGCCCTTTGGCAGTTTTTGTTGTGTCTATATATACATACGTTGAATAACTACATTTTAAAAATCAACAAAATGTATATAAATTACCCTATTGGAATAGGATTTGGTTTAAATGAAAAGTTTTAAAATTGCTCTTGCGCAATTCTCTCCATTCATTGGTGATCTTGATTCAAATGTTCAAAAGATGATTGAGCAAGCCAATGAAGCAAAAAAACAGAATGCTGAAATTATTGTTTTTCCTGAACTTTCTATTATCGGTTATCCGGCTGAAGATTTATTTCTACGCCCAAGCTTAGCTAAACGTACAGCACAGGCTTTTGAAAAATTAGCTGCGATCAAAGATATCGTTTTGGTCTTTGGCTTTGTGAATCTTACGGAAGACGGTCAACGCTATAATGCTGCTGCTGTCATGAAAGATGGTCAAGTACTGGGTATTTATAATAAACAAAATTTACCTAACTATAGTGTGTTTGACGAAAAACGTTATTTTAACGAAGGTCATCAACATCTCGTTTTTGAATACTTGGGGCATAAGTTTGGTGTATTGATCTGTGAAGATGTTTGGTCGCTCAATACAGTTCAACAGCTGGCTCAACTGAATGTCGAAAGCGTACTGGTACTGAATGCTTCACCTTATGAAGTTGGCAAACCTCAGCACCGTATCGTAACGCTCAAGGAATTAGCAAAACAATTGAATCTGCACTTGGTCTATGTCAATCAAGTTGGTGGACAGGACGATCTTATTTTTGATGGCACAAGTTTTGTGATTAACCAATCAGGTGAGGTTGCATTACAGGCACCAAGTTTCACTGAAGATCTTTACTTTGCAGAATACCAAGTTGAAAATAAAAGTTATCAAGTTGTCGAAACTGTACCTGCTTTAAGTACGATGGCCGAGATTTACCAAGGTCTAGTTTTAGCAACACGTGATTATGTTCAACGTTCAGGCTTTCCTGGTGTAATTCTTGGTTTATCCGGCGGTATCGACTCTGCTTTAACACTTGCGATTGCTGTTGATGCAATTGGTGCGGATAAAGTTCAAGCAGTGATGATGCCGTATACCTATACCTCTCAAATTAGTGTTGAAGACGCCACTGAACAAGCCAAGCGTATGGGGGTTACATTTGGCATCGCTGAAATTCACCCGATTGTAAATAGTTTCATGCAAACACTATACCCATTCTTTGGCAACTCACCTGCTGATGCAACAGAAGAAAATCTTCAAGCACGTGCACGTGGTACATTATTGATGGGTTTATCCAATAAATTTGGTAATTTAGTGCTTTCAACAGGCAATAAATCAGAACTTTCTGTGGGTTACTGTACTTTATATGGTGACATGGTGGGAGGGTTTGCTGTCCTTAAAGATGTTTATAAAACCATTGTGTTTGAATTGGCGAAATACCGTAACAGCATTTCAGAAACGCCTGTGATTCCTGAACGTGTGATTACTCGTCCGCCATCAGCTGAACTCCGTCCAGATCAAAAAGATCAAGATTCACTCCCTGCTTACGATATACTCGATGCAATTCTATACGCCTATATCGAAGAAGAACAAAGCCAAGAAGACATCATTGCCAAAGGTTTTGAACGTGAAGTTGTTGAAAAAGTGATTCGTCTGGTTGACCGTAATGAATACAAACGCCGTCAAGGTTCAATTGGACCGCGTATCAGCTCACGTGCATTCAGTCGTGAACGTCGCTATCCGATTGTAAACGGCTGGAAACCTGGTGTATAAGCCCCGTGAATGTGGATAATTCACTCCCAGCGAGCTTTGCTCAGGAACTTGCTCAAGCACTTTTGCTTGAGCAAGTTCGCTATACCAAACAACAATTACTCGATCAAAAAAATCCTCAATTTATTCAAAATTTTATTTCTCAAACTTATCAGAATGCTGACAAAATTCTTTTAAAAAACGTGATACAACTCGAACAACTATCTTCAGTTGTTCAAAAATACGCATTTGAACTGAATTTGGGCGCTGATATTCTTGAGTTTATTGGTGTCGTTGCGCAAAAAATTCATCAATATGCAATTGGTAGCCAGACCGTTATCAATGATTTACTTTCTGATGAATCCTTTGAATTATGGATGTTCAAGATTTTAGAACTTGAACAACTCCGCAACTACCTTCAAGAAAACTTACAGCACAATCCTCAGATTCAGCAAGTCAGCCTACAGCTTGCCAATCAGATTGTTGAAAGCAATACACCTTGGCTTGATCAGCTTCGCCACTACACAGTTAAACAAAATCGTCTTGCTTCCAAAGTCGTGAGCTTTATCCAAGACCAACAACAAAATATTGAATTAAAATTAGAAAACCAGCTTGCGGCAGCAATACGCAAACAACTCAGTAATATCATTATGCTTCCCAATGAGGATTTGGCAGATATTGCGACCCACATCTGGTCTGAAATCAAACAGCGTTCGTTAAAAGAAACATTTTCTCAACTACAGTCGATAGATTTTGAGGAATTCTTTATTCTCGTTTACGAAACATGGAAAGAGCTTCGTGAAACAGAATATATGCAGCAGGTTATTCTCAATGTTGTAGAAGCATTTTATGAATACTTTGGTGAATATAGTCTGCAGGAATTATTGCACTCTGTAGGTCTAGATAAAAATGACTTATACATTGAAGCAGCGCGATTTATTCCGCATACATTAGGTGCATTAGACCAACACGGTCTGTTAGACAGCATCATCCAATCTTTGATTGCACCCTTCTATCTAGATTCACAAACACATCGCTTTATAGAAAGTTTTCTTGCTGAGAAAGCATAGCATTGATGTAAAGTGGATCACCTTTCTAGCAGCAATGTTTCCAAACCAATTTAAACCATCACCATAAAGCACGCCAATAAAAGCTTAATCCCATCAAGCAACATTGACATATCACGGATTTAGTGAATTAAAAAACAAATTATATTTTACAGTATGCGCTTTCTACAGATTGACGGTCTGTATATATGGCACTAAAAATTTCATTTTTGATTGAGTTCAGCCCCATTGCCTGACTTTATTTTTAATCCATACGATCGACATGGTTTTGACTTAAACATTTGACGATACAAAAAAAGAGACCATGCGGTGAGCATGGTCTATAAAAATGGTGGCTATGACGGGACTTGAACCTGTGACCCCCGCATTATGAGTGCGGTGCTCTAACCAACTGAGCTACATAGCCGTAAACTGTGTGCGCATTATCTAAAGTTATACACCTTACGTCAAGCATTTAAATAAACCGATGATCACACTTTAAACAATTGATATTTAAATGTTTAAAATTAATACATATTTGTATTTTCATTAGAGAATTGACACATTCAAGCAATCAAATGATCTGGCAATTGAATATTTTCTAAATCAAGGATTTAATTTTTTAATTGAAGGTGTTTCAATAAAATGGCACTTAAACAATCAAGCAACCAAAGCTATTCTATAACCATTAAACAATATGGCAATCATGGCGTTTTAATATTTTAAATATTCAGATCCAGCAATAAATAGAGAGTGATTTACCACTCTCTATTTGCAACCAGCTCTTCCATTTCAATATCAAGATAGCCTTGGTCTTGTACCACCATCATCAATGCTTCAGCAATATAATCTGCTGCAGTATCATCTAGCGAGGAGTCTAAGTCTTCAAACTGAGGCTTCATTTCATTAATTTCAGTCACAGTCAGATTTGCCAAAGAATAAATTTCAGCATCGCTAAAGCTGGTTTTAGCCACCTTTTTAGCAAATTGTTCAATGAGTTGCTTTATTTCGGCAACCAGAATATCGGGATAATATTCATCATCGAACATTGGGAGAAGTAGATCGTTAAACATAGCAACCTAAAATAAAACAGCAATTCACGCGCTTATATAACACAAACCCTACAATTCGCCAAATCTACTTGCGCTCTTAAGGTTATATTTTTTAAATCGTTTGCTCATTGGATACAGGAATACACGCCAATCACCAAACTTATGCATTTAAGAAAGATTCCTAAACCCACAATTACATCCAATTTAAAGCACTTGTGGTTAAATCGCAGTACGCATTGCCTGCCAAACTTTAATCGCATCCGACATTGCTTTTACATCATGTGCACGTACCATGCATGCCCCTTGCTGAATACTTATCAAATGCGCAGCAACACTGCCCACCGCGCGATTTTGTGCATCCACACCACCCAGTGTCTCCCCTATGAAACGCTTGCGTGACAATGCGGATAAAATAGGATATCCCAAGCAATGAAGCTTATAAAACTCATTGAGCAACTTTAAATTCTGCTGGGCATTTTTTGCAAATCCAAACCCTGGATCAATCAGAATATTTTCAGGCTTTACGCCTGCCTGCAATGCAGCATCAATACGCTGTTGTAACTCTTTGATCACCTCTAATGTCACATCCTGATACTGATCCAATTGATTCATTGTAGTTGGCTCACCACGCATATGCATGATAATCACAGGAATATCCAATTCTGCCGCCGTTTGCAATGCATTTGGACGTGTTAATGCACGTACGTCATTCCAAATGTGTGCACCTGCTTCAACTGCGGCACGAATGACTTCCGGTTGAGAGGTATCCACAGAGATCACTACATCATATTGAGCAAGTTCAGCCACCACAGGAATCACACGTCGGATTTCTTCTGCAATTTCTACAATCGAAGCGCCAGGACGAGTAGATTCACCACCTACATCAATCACAGTTGCACCTGCTTCAATCATTTGTTTGGCATAAGCAATGGCTTGATCCTTTTGATTATGCTGCCCACCATCACTAAAAGAATCTGGAGTTACATTGAGTATCCCCATGACATGTGCTTGTGATAAATCCAAACTCAAACGTCCACAACGCAAGATTTTATTTGGCAGTGACACCAATTGCATGTCGCTTCTCCATGATTAATTCCTTTTAGTTTACCAATTACACACTATTTCAAGATAAATTCTTTTAACAATAAAGTGTATTTGCATAAAAAAAGAGCCTCACATGAGACTCTTTTTGACCTGGTTCAATCAGGTTGCCGGTAATGGCGGCGGAGTTGATGGACCATCTGTAGGTGTCACATCGATTACAGGATTCTCAGCAACATAAACCTTAGGTGGCTGCGGCTCACGACCTTCCATAATGTCACGGATTTGATCACGATCAATGGTTTCCCATTCCATCAAAGCTTTCACCATTGCATGGGCAATATCCTTGTTATTTTCAAGAATATCACGGGCAACTTTGTACTGCTCATCAAGAATACGACGTACTTCTTGGTCAACTTGTTGTTGAGTTGCTTCAGAAATAGTTCGGCTACCGACGTTTCCAAAGAAACCATTTTGGTTTTCATCTTCGTAAACCATTACCCCCATTTTGTCAGACATACCGTACTTGGTCACCATTGCACGCGCCATTTTAGTTGCACGTTCAAAGTCGTTGGAAGCACCTGTCGACATCTGGTTCATAAACACTTCTTCTGCTATACGACCGCCGAATAAGATAGACAGTTCATTTAACATCTTAGACTTGTAATGACTGGTTTGGTCATGTTCAGGCAATTGCCAAGTCACACCCAGCGCCCAACCACGCGGCATAATGGTTACTTTATGCACAGGATCAGTACCTGGAAGAATCTCAGCAACAATCGCATGACCTGCTTCATGGTAAGCTGTCGCACGACGTTCTTCTTCACGGATCACCATCGACTTACGCTCAGGTCCCATATAGATCTTGTCTTTTGCATCTTCAAAGTCATGCATATCGACAGTGTTCTTGTTGCGACGCGCAGCAAACAGAGCTGCCTCATTGACAAGATTTGCCAATTGCGCACCAGAGAAGCCCGGCGTACCACGTGCAAGCACTTTAAGATCAACACCTGTTACAGATGGAAGTTTCTTTAAATGCACTGCCAAAATCTGCTCACGTCCTTTGATGTCAGGAAGCCCCACCATCACTTGACGGTCAAAACGCCCTGGACGCAACAATGCTTTATCGAGTACGTCAGCACGGTTGGTCGCAGCAATAACGATAATACCTTCGTTACCTTCGAAACCATCCATTTCAACCAACATCTGGTTCAAAGTTTGTTCACGCTCATCATGACCACCACCAGTACCTGAACCACGATGACGACCAACAGCATCAATCTCGTCAATAAAGATGATACAAGGCGCATGACGTTTTGCTTGTTCGAACATGTCACGTACACGTGAAGCACCCACACCTACAAACATTTCAACGAAATCAGAACCTGAAATGCTAAAGAATGGCACTTTTGCTTCACCGGCAATCGCCTTCGCAAGTAAAGTTTTACCTGTACCTGGAGGACCAACCATCAATACGCCTTTTGGAATTGTTGCTCCTAAACGTTTGAATTTTGCAGGGTCTTTTAAGAAATCTACAATTTCTACAACTTCTTGTTTTGCTTCATCACAACCTGCGACATCAGTAAATGTCACTTTGATTTGGTCTTCAGAAAGCATTTTTGCCTTGGATTTACCAAAACTCATTGGACCATTTTTACCGCCTGCACCACCGCCCATGTTACGCATAAAGAACATGAACAATAAAATAATTAAGAGTACAGGGAAACTTGCAATGAGAAGTTGCATCAACAAACCTTGACGTTGAGGTGCAGTACCTTCAACAACAACGTTATTTTTGATGAGTGTAGGCATCAGTTCAGGATCTTGAACTGCTGGGCGAATACTTTCAAAGTTCGAACCGTTCTTTTTTTCGCCGCTTATTCTTTCACCATCAATTGTGACTTTACTAATTTGACCAGCATTCACCGCTGTGACGAATTCAGAATAATTCATCGCAGAAGGCTTACTGCGGTCACTGAGATTGCTGAAGATTAAGATCAGCACACCCAGTATGACCAGCCACAATACGGCATTTTTGAAGTAATCGCTCAAAGCTTTATTCCCATATATAACTATTTTGATCAGGCTCAATCATGCTTGATCGTAACAAAAAGCGAGTAATGAATTTCGCAATAAAGATTAAAAAAGTACAAAATGCACAATTTTTAACAACTTGGCAAGCATTTGTTGGCAATTCATTACGAACTACGAACATACCTTAAAAATGCCCGCTATTGCGAAACTTTTTTACGACCCTGTCCAATTAAAAAAACTTCTTTTGAACGTGCACGTGAAGCAGCAGGTTTTGCTGTTTTCAATACATCAAAACTGTCCACGACTTGCTTTCGGAACTCATCAAATCCACTACCTTGGAAAACCTTGACTACAAATTGCCCCTTCGGTCCTAAAACTTTATTGGCAAAATCTAGCGCAAGTTCACACAAATAAATCTGGCGAGGTTGATCTACAGCCCTATTACCTGATGTATTGGGGGCCATATCTGAAATTACAACGTCTACAGTGCGTCCATTTAAAATATTTAACAATTTTTCGAAAACTTCTTCTTCTCTGAAATCACCTTGTAAAAAAGTAACATCAGGCAAAGCATCCATTTCCAAAATATCGGAAGCAATCACTAAACCCTTGTCACCGACCAGTTTTCCTGCGATTTGCGACCAGCTTCCTGGCGCAGCCCCCAAGTCAACCACAGTCATTCCGGGTTTAATCATTTTATATTTTTCTTGAATTTCAAGAAGTTTATATGCTGCGCGAGCACGATATCCTTCTTTTTGTGCTTTTTTCACAAAAGGATCATCTAAATGCTCTCTCATCCACGCACGACTACTTTTGGATAACTTTTGGTTGGTAATGCGTGTAGCCATAACTCTCTTGATCTAAACGGATAACTAACTTGTGATTGTACGTGAAAAATATTCTCATTGCAGTATTCATATGGATTAAAATCGATAGATATTGATATGTTTTTTTGAATAAGCTTCATCGAATATTTCTACAGAATTTACAGCGCAGCGATATGGCTTTTGTTATACTAAGCCGTTTTTAAAATCAGGTTATTTTTTATGGCGACTCTATCTATCCAAGAACGTAAGCGTTTACGTCAAATCGGACATGCATTAAATCCAGTTGTAATGCTGGGTGATAAAGGCTTGACTGAAAGTGTCGTTGAAGAATTAAACCGTGCTTTAAATGATCATGAGCTAATTAAAGTTAAAATTGCGGGTGAAGATCGTGAAGCACGCACAGCAACGATCACTGAAATAGCGGATACCACTGGCGCAGAGGTAGTTCAAACTATCGGTAAAATTGCTTTGCTTTACAAAAAAGCAGCCAAACAAAATCAAAAACTTTCTAATTTGGTTCGTCACGCTCATCTTTCTAATTAAGATTTATTTTCATGGCAAGTTACGAACTTAATGCTTTTGATCGTCGTTTTCAAAGTATCTCTTTAGTGGGTGCAATTGAGCAGATCAATCCTTATACCTTGAATGTAGGTTATTGGTTAAGAGATCCCAATCAATTTATTGTGTATCCTGAACCTGTTGCAGCTCATCCGCGTCAAGATTTTCTCTGGGAAAATACCTGTTTTGAAGTTTTCATTGGCGTACATGGCGAAGACCAATACCGAGAAGTAAATCTCTCCCCTTCTCAAGCTTGGCAAGCCTATCAATTTGAAGAATATCGTTATCCTGAAAACATGCCTCCTGTTGCTGCGTATGATATTGAGTTAAATCAGCTTAAGCGCACACATTATGGATTGAATGTTAGTTTAGACCTGACTGAGTTTATGCTGGCACATAAACTAAAGTGGTCTGATTTGTTTATTGGACTAAGTGCTGTTTTGAATACCACGCAAGGTCAGCATTTCTTCGCAATGCAACATAGCGGACAGCAAGCTGACTTTCACAACAAACGTGACTGGTTACATACCTTCTAATGGTCACTGTTCAATTCAGTTGCATTTAAATAAAAAAGTGAGGCATTTTGCCTCACTTTTCTATTTATCTGGTTTAGATATTTACATACAGACAAAAACCGATAACGACTTATTGCTTGGTTGTAACTTTGTGCCACACTTCTAGAGTATGTTCTTTTGAACGTTTTAATGTCTCAGTAAGCTGAACTTTATGTTTAGACGAAATTTTTGAAACATCTTCACGAATTTCTTTGCCGACTTCAGTCAACTCTTTCACCAAAAGGCTTAATTCAGATTTTAACAGTTCAGCCAATTCCACCAAATCTTTTTGTGAATTAGAAAATTGTGTTTTGATGACATCAAGACGTTGTACCAAATCTTGTTTGAAGTTTTGAACTTGATCTTGTACCTGTTCATTCAGCTGATCTGTTTCAGCTTCCAGTTTTTTCTGAGTATCAGCCACAGCTTGCGTTACTTTTTGCTGTGCATCTTTGCCCAGTTTTTCTAAATTTTCCACAGTTTCAGCAGCAACCTCTTTCAAAGCAGCTGTGTCTTTTGTTACTTTTTCTGTCACACTTTCTTTAGATATTGTCATATTGATTCCCCCTAGAATACGAACCAACAAGATAGCCTACAGAAATAAGTTTTAGATTTTGATTTGTCTGACAATTATTAATTACTTACAATTTCAAAAAATTCATTTAAAAAGCACAATAAAATTAATAGAGTCTGTAGTCATTTCAAGCATCTCTGATGTGTCAACAGTTTCTAAGAAATAGCAAGGCATTTATCTCACAATATCCACATAAATAAAATGGACTTTTAATCGCTTCATGCGTATAATGCGCTGTTAAGTTACAAGCGAGCAGACATAAGGAGGGTAGGATTTAATTAGCCTTCCTTTTTTTTCGTCTACTCGCTTTTTTACAGCCCTATTTTTGTGGTTTTAGTTCAGGAGCTATGGTTTGAGCACCCCCGCCATTTTAGCCCTTGCTGACGGTACTGTTTTTAAAGGTACATCGATCGGCGCTACGGGAAGTACGACTGGTGAAGTCGTTTTTAACACTGCCATGACTGGTTATCAAGAAATTTTGACCGATCCTAGTTATGCACAGCAACTTGTAACTTTAACTTATCCTCATATCGGTAATACTGGTTGTAATGAAGAAGACACTGAGTCAGGTCGAATTCATAAAGTCTGGGCGAATGGTCTCATCATTCGTGACCTTCCTTTATTACACAGCAATTTCCGCGCAAATCAATCTCTTGGCGAATACTTAGAACAACATAATGTCGTTGCCATTGCAGATATCGATACACGAAAATTAACACGTATCTTACGTGACAAAGGTGCACAGAACGGCTGTATTCTTGCAGGTGAAAACATCACTGAAGAAGAAGCAATTGCCCAAGCACGTGCCTTTGGTGGCTTAAACGGTTTAGACCTTGCTAAAGAATGTTGTGACCCTGAAGGTTTTGAATGGACTGAAGGCTCATGGACACTGGGCAAAGGCTTCTCTCAACCTGAAACTAAATTTCATGTGGTTGCATACGATTATGGTGTCAAAACCAACATCTTACGTATGCTTGCAGATCGCGGTTGCAAGTTGACTGTGGTTCCTGCTCAAACTCCTGCAGAAAAAGTATTGGCACTTAATCCAGATGGCGTGTTCCTGTCAAATGGTCCTGGCGATCCAGCGGCATGTGATTATGCCATTGAAGCGGTTAAGACCATTGTTGAAACAACAAACCTGCCTGTATTCGGTATTTGTTTAGGTCATCAAATTCTAGCGCTCGCTTCTGGTGCTAAAACGGTGAAAATGCCACATGGTCACCATGGTGCAAACCATCCTGTACAAAATATTGACGCACAAAGTCAATATCACGGTACAGTGATGATTACTTCGCAAAACCATGGCTTCGCTGTAGATACAGAGACATTACCTGCAAATCTTAAAGCAACACATAAATCTTTATTCGATCAAACCCTACAAGGGATTCATCGTACAGATAAACCTGCGTTTAGCTTCCAAGGTCACCCAGAAGCAAGCCCTGGTCCACATGACTGTGCCCCATTGTTCGATCATTTTATCGAACTTATTGAAGCATCTAAGAAGTAATTAAGGAAGCGATCATGGCTAAACGTACAGACATTAAAAGTATCTTAATTATTGGTGCGGGTCCGATTGTAATCGGACAAGCATGTGAGTTCGATTACTCAGGTGCACAAGCATGTAAAGCGCTTCGTGAAGAAGGTTATCGTGTGATTTTGGTGAACTCTAACCCAGCCACCATTATGACAGATCCAACGATGGCAGACGCAACGTATATTGAACCGATTACGTGGCAGACCGTAGCAGCCATCATTGAGAAAGAACGCCCAGATGCAGTTCTTCCTACAATGGGTGGACAAACGGCATTGAACTGCGCACTTGCACTTGATGCCAACGGTATCTTGGAAAAATATAATGTTGAATTAATCGGTGCAACCAAAGAAGCTATTGAAAAAGCTGAAGACCGTAAATTGTTCGACATTGCAATGCGTAAGATCGGCTTAGAATGTCCGCGTGCCGATGTTGCGGAAAGCATGGAACATGCACTTGAAATTCAAGCGCGTTTTGGCTTCCCGGTCATCATTCGTCCATCATTTACGATGGGTGGTTCAGGCGGTGGTATCGCTTACAATAAAGAAGAATTTATTGAAATTTGTGAACGTGGTTTCGATCTTTCGCCAACTAAACAATTATTGATTGATGAATCATTGATTGGTTGGAAAGAATACGAGATGGAAGTCGTTCGTGACAAAAACGACAACTGTATCATTGTATGTACCATTGAAAACTTTGATCCGATGGGTGTACACACAGGCGACTCAATCACCGTCGCCCCTGCACAAACGCTGACAGATAAAGAATTCCAATTATTGCGTAATGCATCTTTAGCTGTACTTCGTGAAATTGGTGTAGAAACGGGCGGTTCCAATGTTCAATTCGGTATTAACCCGAAAGATGGACGTATGGTAGTGATCGAGATGAATCCTCGTGTATCTCGCTCTTCTGCGCTTGCATCCAAAGCAACCGGTTTCCCTATTGCAAAAATTGCTGCGAAGCTCGCGGTGGGTTATACCCTTGACGAATTGAAAAATGACATCACAGGCGGTACCACTCCGGCATCATTCGAGCCGGCTATTGACTATGTAGTGACTAAAATTCCTCGTTTCAATTTCGAGAAATTCCCGCAAGCTGATGCAACATTGACAACACAGATGAAGTCTGTGGGTGAAGTGATGGCGATTGGTCGCAACTTCCAAGAGTCTGTACAGAAAGCATTACGCGGTCTTGAAGTTGGTACTTGTGGTTTCGACGAACAAATCGCTGTAGGAACGGAAGGCGCAAAAGATAAAATCTTGGTTGAGCTAAAAGTACCTGGTCCAGATCGTATTTGGTATGTTGCTGATGCCTTCCGCCATGGCTTCACTTTAGAAGAAGTCTTCGCCGCAACCAATATTGATCGTTGGTTCTTGATCCAAATCGAAGACATCATCAAGACTGAAGAACAAATCAAAACTTTAGGTTTCGGTGACTTAAACGCTGACAATATCCGTTCATTTAAACGTAAAGGTTTATCTGATTTGCGTATTGCAAACTTAATGGGCATTTCGCAAAAGCAATTCCGTAAGCATCGTTGGAACTTGGGTGTATATCCAGTTTATAAACGCGTTGATACCTGTGCTGCTGAGTTTGAATCAGATACAGCATATATGTATTCAACTTATGATGAAGAATGTGAATCCAATCCGTCTAGCAAAGACAAGATCATGGTTATCGGTGGTGGTCCTAACCGAATTGGTCAAGGGATTGAGTTCGATTACTGCTGCGTACACGCTGCACTTGCAATGCGTGAAGATGGTTATGAAACCATCATGGTCAACTGTAATCCAGAAACTGTTTCAACAGACTATGACACATCTGACCGTTTATACTTCGAACCAATCACACTTGAAGATGTACTTGAAATCGTGCGTACTGAAAAGCCTAAAGGCATTATTGTACAGTACGGCGGTCAAACACCATTGAAATTGGCACGTGCTTTGGAAGAAGCTGGTGCACCAATTATTGGTACATCTCCTGACGCAATTGACCGTGCAGAAGACCGTGAACGTTTCCAACAAATGATTCAACGTTTAAATCTTCGCCAACCAAGCAACAGCATTGTAAAATCTGCTGAAGAAGGCATGGCTGAAGCGTCTAAAGTGGGTTATCCATTGGTGGTACGTCCTTCTTATGTACTTGGTGGCCGTGCTATGGAAATCGTCTACAATGACGATGAACTCAAGCGCTACTTACGTGATGCGGTTCAAGCATCTAACGAAGCACCTGTATTACTCGATCACTTCCTTGATGATGCAACAGAAGTAGATGTTGACTGTGTATCTGATGGTAAAGATGTTGTGATTGGCGGAATCATGCAACACATTGAACAAGCGGGTATTCACTCTGGTGACTCAGCATGTTCGATTCCCCCATATTCTCTTTCCCAAGAGATTCAGGACGAGATGCGCCGTCAAACAGTGGCTATGGCGAAAGAGCTTGGCGTTATTGGTTTGATGAACGTGCAGTTTGCTGTGAAAGGCAACGATGTTTATATTCTTGAAGTTAACCCACGTGCATCTCGTACAGTACCATTTGTTTCGAAATGTATTGGTGAATCTTTAGCAAAAGTTGCTGCACGTTGTATGGCGGGTCAATCTTTAGAATCTCAAGGATTCACAAAAGAAATTATCCCAACTCATTTTGCAGTAAAAGAAGCGGTATTCCCATTCAACAAATTCCCAGGTGTTGATCCGATTCTTGGACCAGAGATGAAATCTACTGGTGAAGTTATGGGTGTAGGTAAAACTTTTGGTGAAGCTTTCTACAAAGCTGTGTTAGGCTCTAATGATCGCTTGCCGGGCAAGCCAACTGAAGGTGAAGTGAAACATGTATTTATTTCAGTACGTGATTCAGACAAACCTCGTGCACCAGGTATTGCGAAGCAATTGGTGGATTTAGGCTTCAAAATTATCGCAACTGGCGGTACTTATGATGTCATTAAAGACGCTGGTATTGAATGTGAACGTGTGAATAAAGTCACAGAAGGTCGCCCTAATATTGTTGACCGCTTGAAAAATGGCGAGATTCACCTCATTATCAATACTACTGAAGGTAAACAGGCTCAGCAGGATTCATTCTCAATCCGTCGCTCTGCACTGCAAGGTAAAGTGTATTACACAACTACTTTGAACGGTGCTGATGCTGTTTGCCAAGCTTTAGCAATTCAATTGCCAATGGATGTATATCGCTTGCAAGATTTGCAAACACTAGGTTAATTCGTTTCCGATAAGTCCCGTCACCTTATCGGTGGCGGGATTTTTTCATTTCTAAACCAGTATTTTTTTAAATACAAAACTGAGGGACAACAATGCAACGTTATCCTATGACTCCCGAAGGCAAGGTTGCCTTAGAGAAAGAATTACAGCAGTTGAAATCTGTTGACCGTCCACGTATTACTGCTGCAATTGCAGAAGCACGTGAACATGGGGATTTAAAAGAAAACGCAGAATACCATGCAGCACGTGAACAACAAGGTTTCTGTGAAGGTCGTATCCAAGACATTGAAGGTAAACTCGGTGCCTGCCAAGTGATCGATGTAAAAGAACTTGAGCAAACAGGTCGTGTTGTTTTTGGTGTGACAGTAACCATTGAAAACCTAGATACCGAAGAAAAGAAAACCTACAAGATTGTCGGTGATGATGAAGCAGATTTTAAAATTAATAAAATCTCAGTGAACTCTCCTATCGCACGTGGTCTTTTAGGTAAAAATGAAGGCGATGAAGTAAAAATCGTCACGCCTCAGGGCGAAGTCGAATATGAAGTAGTCAGTGTTGAGTATATCTAAGCAAAACTACTCATTATGTTGAGGGCTGATTATTCAGCCCTTTTTTCTTTTCAAGAATAATATTTGATTCTAGAACAACAATAATTCAAATAACCTGTAAAAACTAATCCATCCTATGCAATTGTTAAGAATACTGTTCAATTTTGCTGTCGCCTGCAGTCAAACCACGGATTATTCATACAGGTCATTTTTTCAATAATTTACTCCAAATAAATTTAATATCTTCGATACCGACGATTAGTTCTCTATTTTTTATATTTATAAATCATTATGGTCTTTCTATCGTGAAATGACATCAACATCGCCATATTGGACAGAAATATATGAGGAAAAACAAAACACGGCTTGGCTGTCGGCACAAAGATACAGTTCAATAAAAAAGTTATTTACGCAAACTGAGGCATCGCCTACATCAATCAATTTACACTTTAGCGCTAAAACCCATTAATAAAAAAATATTATATACTTCAAATACTTTCTATTAATTTCAATCTTTTTACTCAAGAGAAATTATATTTTACTGGATGAGTTTTTAACAAATTTGGCTATATAGAGGGACGATCAGATGCCTTCAAAATAGCAATAATCATCACCCTGTCCAAATTTCTTGCCATTGTTAAATAATCAATTTGTAATAGATTGATGAAAATAAAAATTTCCTGAGGAACAATATGAAAGCTGGGCGTGTAAGTCGTACCGCAGAAGCAGCCGCTGCTCTGCGAGCCAACCATCATTTAAACGCAAGCGATCCTGTATTTTCAGATCCCTATGCTTTTGCAATGACCAATAGCCGCTGGCGCGTATTACTGAATAATGCATTGTTTCGCAAGACATTGAATTCAAAGTTGATGAATCAAACCTTTGGCAAATTGACTGGACAAGTGGTTGGTCGTTCACGATATAGTGAAGATCTGCTACAACACGCCATTGAGCACCATCAAATTCAACAATATGTCTTGGTCGGTGCAGGCCTAGATTCCTTTGTTTTACGTTTAGCAACCCAATATCCCCAACTTAAAATATTTGAAGTTGATCATCCTGATACACAGAAGACCAAAATACAAAAGTTAAAGAAAATTTCCACATCCCAACAACTCCCTGGAAATGTAGAGTTTGTCAGCATTGATTTCGAAAAAGAAAAACTTTCTGATGCTTTGAAACGAAGCAGCTTTAAATCCGCCCAGCCTGCTTTTTTTTCTTGGCTGGGCACAACACATTATTTAACACCACAAACCACTTTAGCAACTTTAAAAAATATTGCATCCATTGCAGCACAACAAAGTGAAGTCGTACTCGACTATTCAATTGATTATAAGGCGCTCGAAGGTATTGAACGGTTTGGAGCGTTTGCTTTAATCCAATTTACTCAATTTCTCAAAGAACCTTTGATCGGTGCTTTTCGTTTGGAAGCATTACACCAAGCTGTGACTGCGATGGGATATAAAGTCATGGAGGATTTATCTGGCCAACAAATCACTGAGCGCTATTTTAACCATCGCGCCGATTATATTCGCCATACCCATGCAACACATCTCCTCCATTTAAAACTCATTTAAATCGAATGCAGATGAAACATTCTAGAGGTATTTCTTGATCAATCAGCTAAAACATGAAGATGATACTGATTTGCTTCGGCTTGTAGATTGAATTTGTATAGCCCAATTGCATAAAGCTCATATAAAATAGCCATAACGCCTTCCGCACATCAAGTTACCTTATAGAATGTCTGACTCGATAAATTCACCAGTAAAGCACTGGTGTGAATTTGAATTTATTTCCAAAACAGTTAAAAATCCAAATATTCATATAAAAGGTAATTACTCCTATTACTCAGCGTATTGGGATCAAGGCTTTGAGCGCTGCGTGGTGCGTTATTTACATGACAAAGCGTCCACTACTGAAAAGCCAATTGACCAATTGTATATCGGTAACTTCGTTTGTTTCGGCGCTGAATGTGTGATCATGATGGGAGGCAATCAATTACATCGTCCGGATTGGATCTCAACTTTTCCTTTTGATACCCGCAGTTTTTTACCGGCTGGGGATACGGTCATTGGTGATGGGTGTTGGATCGGTAGTCGTGCCATGATCATGCAGGGAATAAGCTTAGGTGAAGGTGCTGTTGTTGCAACAGGTGCGGTCGTCACTCAAGATGTTCCACCTTATGCAATCGTAGGTGGTGTTCCTGCAAAGCTTATTAAATACCGCTTTCCTGAACAAAAGATTGCACAGCTACTCTCACTGAAACTCTATGATCTTGATGAAAAGCAAATATTAAAAATGCGTTCGCAATTACAGAGCGACGACCCAGATCAACTGATGCAGTTTTTAAAACATCAAGCCCATGACTGACATCAATGTTCAATCTTATCAAAACAAAAGGGTTAAATTTTCATTTAACCCTTTTATCAAGATTCAAAAAAATATTGGATTATGCATCTGAATTCAAGGCTACATCTTGATGTGCATTTTTTAGCTTTCGTTGTTTCAGATAGTATGCAAACATCAAACATAAAATCCAAGCTGGAATCATCATCACTGCGATACGCATATCTGGTGTAAATGACATTACAACAAGGATACCGAACATAAAAATCATGCAAAGATAATTACTGAATGGATAAGCAATACTTGGAAATTTAGTGGTTTGCCCCTGTTCAAGCATAGATTTACGGAATTTAAGGTGAGTCCATGAAATCACCACCCAGTTAATCACAATCGCGGCAACCACGAGCATCATTAACAGACCAAATGCTTTTTCTGGAAATGCATAATTCAACAAAACACATAAAACTGTAACGAATGCAGAAACAAGCACTGCATTGGTTGGGATTCCTCGTTTATTGATATGTTGAAGAAATTTTGGTGCATTGCCCTGTTGAGCCAAGCCCAACAACATACGGCTACTACAATAGCTTGTTCCGTTATATACCGAAACTGCTGCAGTAAGAATCACGAAGTTCAACAGAGTCGCTACGCCTTGACTATCCAGTGAGGCAAAGACCATTACAAAAGGGCTTCCACCTTCCGCCATTTTGTTCCAAGGAAACAGGGCAAACAAAATGAAAAGCGTTGCAATATAAAAAATCAAAATACGGTAAATAATTTGATTCACTGCCTTAGGCAAAGTTTTATCAGGATCTCTTGCTTCTGCAGCAGTAATTCCAAATAACTCGATACCGCCAAAAGCAAAAATAATTACAGCCATTGCCATGACCAGTCCTTCAACACCAAATGGGAAGAAACCGCCCAATGCCCAGAGATTGGTAATACTGGCTTGTGGTCCTGCTGTACCCGTTGCAAGCAAATAGGAACCAAAGCCAATCATCGCCAAGATTGCCAAAATTTTGACGATAGAGAACCAAAACTCCATTTCACCAAAAAATTTTACATGCAACAGATTAATGCCGTTAATTAAAATAAAAAACGCCAATGCTGAAATCCATGTCGGGATTTCAGGCCACCAATATTGGATATACAAGCCAATTGCACTGAGTTCAGCCATACAGACGAGAACATTGAGTACCCAATAGTTCCAACCTGACATAAACCCTGCAAATGAGCCCCAGTACTTGTAAGCAAAGTGGCTGAATGAACCACTGACTGGCTCTTGTACCACCATCTCACCTAACTGTCGCATCATTAGAAACGCAATCAGCCCTGCAATCGCATAACCGAGGATTACTGAAGGCCCCGCAAGCTTGATCGACTGCGAGATCCCTAGAAACAATCCAGTACCGATTGCACCACCCAGTGCAATCAGTTGGATATGGCGATTGCTTAAACCATGTTTCAGGTTTCCTTGCTCGTGTTCTGACATATGATTATTCTCATCCTTGTCGCGTAATTTTTATATTCAAAATTACGTATATCATAAGTTAATCAAAAATGCCTATATCTAATCGAAAAATAATTGATTTACTTTTCTCATAACTGCGCATATAAGCAGAAAATTCAACAAATAACAATTATTATGAATTATGTAATTAAATTATGTATTGCGTAATTATTAATTTTCAGTATGATAGAAATCATCAGCTAGAACATTCTGGGCTAATCAGCATAATGAAAACGGATAAAAAAATAATATTTATTTGTTTTTCATTAGCTTGAGCAGAAAAGAGAAAACGAAATAAATTCTCATTCATGAGAGACAAGGAAAGCGCGCCATGACACAACATTTAACTACCTTTCTTGATATCGCACCTCAATCTGATTTCAGTATTCATAATTTACCTTATGGCATTTTTAGTGAAACCTCACAGGGAGATAAACGTGTCGGTGTTGCGATTGGTGATTGGGTAATCGACCTCGCTGCTTTAGAAACATTAGGATTACTCCCGAATTGTAAAGCACTCTGTTTTAACCAAAGCAGTCTGAATAAATTTATAGAAACAGGTAAACAAAATTGGCATTATGTTCGCCAAGCACTGCAAGACTTGCTTTCTGCGGACAATCCAACCCTTCGTGATCATCCTGACTTACAACAAAAAGTATTCTTCAAACAAAATGCAGTCACCTTACATTTACCCATACAGATCTCTGGCTATACAGATTTCTACTCCTCCAAAGAACATGCAACCAATGTCGGAACCATGTTTAGAGATCCTAAAAATGCCTTACTTCCCAATTGGAGTGAGTTACCTGTTGGTTATAACGGCCGTGCCAGTTCCGTGGTTGTCAGCGGTAAAGAAATTGTCCGCCCTTCCGGTCAAATCAAACTCCCCCATGAGCAACGTCCTGTCTTTTCAGCAACACGCAAACTCGACTTTGAGCTCGAAACAGCTTTTATCGTAGGCAAAACAACTGAATTGGGTGAACCGATTGCAATTGAAGATGCATGGGATCATATTTTTGGCATGGTGTTGCTGAATGATTGGTCTGCACGTGATATTCAACAATGGGAATACGTGCCTTTAGGTCCATTTAATGCCAAAACCTTTGCCAGTACAGTTTCACCTTGGGTGGTGACGATGGAAGCCTTAGAACCCTTTAAAGTCAAAGGTCCACAACAACATCCAGAGCCACTGGATTATTTAAAAGAAAATACATTAAATAGTTTCGACATTCACCTCAGTGTGGAACTGCAGACTTCACAATCGCAGCAGAGTGAAGTGATTTGTCAAACCAACTTTAAATACATGTACTGGTCAATGGCACAACAGCTGACCCATCACACGATTGCAGGTTGTAATGTTCAAGTCGGAGATTTGATGGGTTCTGGAACAATTTCAGGTCCTACCGAAAATTCTTACGGAAGCTTACTGGAACTGACTTGGAACACGACAAAACCCCTTAGCTTATCCAATGGTGAAAAGCGCGGCTTCCTTGAAGATGGCGACCGTGTAGTGATGAAAGGCTACGCTGAAAAAGGTGCTGTTCGTGTGGGCTTTGGTCAGGTGACGAATACGATTTTACCTGCCAAGCAGTTTAAGTTTAATCAACACAAGGAATTGTGTGATGAAACTGTATAGTTATTTTCGTAGCTCTGCGGCTTATCGCGTACGGATTGCCTTAAACCTCAAACAGCTGGATTATGCTATACAGCCAGTCCATTTGCTCAAAAATGAGCAACAACAAGAACATTATTTAGCACTCAATCCGAGTCAATTAGTACCGAGTTTGACTGATCAAGATCAGCCTTTTACACAATCCCTGAATATTTTGGAGTATTTGGAAGAACGCTATCCAACACGACCTTTATTGCCGACTGATCTTGTTGAACGCGCCAAAATACGAGCTTTTTCACAAACCATCGCCTGTGATATTCATCCCTTAGATAATCTCAGAGTGCTGAAATATCTAAAACATGAATTTGCTGTAAATGATGAACAGAAAAATCAATGGTACCAACACTGGATTATTGAAGGTTTTAAAAGCTTGGAAAAGCAATTAAAAAGCTCAAATGGGCAGTTCTGCTTTGGCACTCAAGCCACATTTGCAGATTGCTGTTTAATTCCGCAAGTGTATAACGCCAAACGTTTCAATGTTGATCTAAGCGACTTTCCAAAGATTCAATCGATTGATCAGTACTGCCTAACCCTGCCTGCTTTCTTAAAGGCAACCCCAGAACAACAACCAGATTGGGAATAAAACAGAAAAGGAGTTTTATCATGAGTTTTGCAATTAAAAAAATTCATCATGTGGCCTATCGTTGTAAAGATGCCAAAGAAACAGTGGAATGGTATAAAAAAATGCTCAACATGGAGTTTATTCTGGCATTTGCAGAAGACCATGTTCCGTCAACTAAAGCATTTGATCCCTATATGCATTTATTCCTGGATGCAGGTCAAGGCAATGTATTGGCATTTTTTGAGTTACCGACTCAACCGGAAATGGGACGTGATGAAAATACGCCTCAATGGGTTCAACACATTGCTTTCGAAGTTGAAGACTTAGATGCGCTTCTTTCTGCAAAATCTCATCTTGAAGCCAATGGTGTCAAAGTCCTCGGTATTACCAATCATGGGATATTCCATTCAATTTACTTCTTTGATCCAAATGGACACCGCTTAGAACTGACGTATAACGATGTTCATGCCGATGCAAAAATTTCAAAAATTACTGAAGAAATGAAAGTAGACATGCTGGATGAATGGAGCAGAACCAAACGTGCCCCGCAGCATACTCATTTCTTGCATGAAGCCGAGTTGGGATAATCCGTATGCTCGATAAAGTAGCCAGGAATGCCGAAGCTGCCCTGCATGGTATCGTGAAAGACGGTCAAACCATTGCTGTGGGTGGATTTGGACGTTGCGGTATTCCTGAAGCCTTGATCAAAGCCCTTAAATATAGTGATGTTAAACATTTCACCTGCATCAATAATAATGCAGGCGTGGATGATCATGGTTTAGGGCTGTGATGAATTCCTAACTGAAGAAAATGTGGATGCTGGCTTGATTAATGCAGGCAAGCAAACAGTAACCGCTAAAACGGGGGATGCATTTTCCTTAAGCTCAGAATCATTTGCCATGGTTCGAGGTGGTCGAATTGACCCTGCAAATTTAAGCCGATTGGAAGTTTCTGAACAAAGTGATCATGCCAATTGGATGATTTCGGGTAAAAAATCAAAGCCATGGGCAGTGCAATGGATCTTGTTGCAGGGGTACGAAAAGTTGTGATTTTAATGGAGCATACAACCAAAGAAGGTCAAGCTAAAATTTTATCCCAATGCGTCCTACCACTGACTGGTCGTAAGTGGTTCACCGTATTGTCAGTGACTTAGTTGTGCTCGATGTCACCCATGATGGTCTAGTACTGGTTGAGCTGGCAGAAAATGTCAGTTTTGATGACATTCAAGCAGCAATCGCTGTTCGGATTAAAAATATTCAAGCGGCTTAAAGTACAAGGTGATCGGGATGGAAGACCAATAGCTTCGATCCCGATTTTTATTGTCTAATTTTCAGCAAGGTCTGTTATTTTAACTTGAGTATGTTGATATACAATACCTTGTAAACGCATACTAAAGTGCATCATGCACAGTATGCTTATGCTATTCATCTATTTATCTCATTTAAAAAGATGATTTCTATTTTGCAGCATGCTCAGGCATTATGTGCTGAGTGTAAAATCAAATATCGACAGCAAATCAAAGCTGCAAGATTAAATGCGATCAAGGGTTATTGAATGATTGAAGAAAAGTTATCTGGTGGCGTTCAATCACTTGAAGTGGGCTTAGCCGTTCTCAATGCTCTTTTGGAACATAACAAACCGATTATATTAAAAGAACTGTCAGGCAAACTGGATATGCATCCGGCCAAAGTACACCGCTATTTGGTCAGTCTCATTCGCATGAACTATGCCAAACAGCTGGAAGATGGTCAATATGCACTGGGTGATCAGGCCTGGCGTTTAGGCTTAAACTGTATCCAGCATACCGATGCCCTGCAATTGGTACAACATCGAATTTATGAATTACAGAATAAAATCGGCTGTGGCATTCAAATCAGTAAATGGTCACCGAAAGGTCCTTTGGTCGTGCAATCCATTGAATCCAATCATCCAATTTCAATCGTCACAAAAGTTGGTTCAATTATGCCATTGGTCAACTCAGCTGCTGGACGAGTTTTTGCCGCATATTTACCTGAACCAATCATCAAGCCTTTGATATTTGCAGAATGGGAAAAAGCCGCTCTCAATCATTATCAAATTAAACCCAGCCATTGGGACGAATTTATTCAACTCAAGGAAACTACTTTAGAATTAGGTATGGCAATTGCTCAAGGTGATCTTCTTACAGGCATCAATGCCATTGGTTTGCCTGTTTTCAATGCGCATCAAGCAGTGGAGTTCTGTATTGTTGCTTTGGATAGTGAAGTATTTCTCCCCGTGCATACAGGCAGTGAAAAACTTGAACTATTTAAACGAGAAGTGGCTGCAATCAATCAGTACATTCAAACGCGTTAAATGTTTTCTTCATATTGTAATAAAAAAGCCAAGAAAATGTTTTCCTGGCTTCTTCTGCTTACATCGCTGACCTTATTTGGCTTCTAATACACCACGACGGATTTGATCACGTTCAATAGATTCAAACAATGCTTTAAAGTTCCCTTCACCGAAGCCATCATCATCTTTACGTTGAATAAACTCAAAGAAAACCGGTCCAAGCATGTTTTCAGAAAAAATCTGTAATAACAGCTTCTTCTCACCTTCTTTGGTATTTCCATCCAATAAAATACCACGCTTTTGTAACTCTTCGGTTGGCTCACCGTGACCAGGTAAACGATCCTTTAACATTTCATAATAGGTTTCCGGGGGTGCGGTCATAAACTTCAGACCTAAACCTTTCAACTTATCCCATGTTGAAATTAAATCATCTGTAATAAAAGCAATATGCTGAATACCTTCACCGTTGAAATCAGCCAAAAATTCTGCAATTTGACCATTGCCTTTGTCTGAGTCTTCATTCAATGGAATACGGATCATACCATCTGGTGCAGTGAGTGCTTTTGAAGTCAGCCCCGTATATTCACCTTTAATGTCAAAGTAACGGATTTCTTGAAAATTAAAGATTTTTTCATAGAAATTCGCCCAATATTCCATGCGTCCTTTATAAACATTATGTGTTAAATGATCAATTTCATTCAGACCCGCACCACGTGGGTTTTTTTCAACATCATCGAAGAAAACAAAATCATTTTCGTAAATATCACGATCCACAAGAAAAATTGGCATTCCTCCAATTCCCTTGATCGCTGGAATATTCAATTCCATCGGTCCTGCCTGTGAATACATGGGTTCAGCGCCTAGTGCTATCGCATTTTTAAAAGCTTTAGCTGCATCACGTGTTCTAAACCCCATTGCACAAGCAGAAGGTCCATGTTCTTTGAAAAAGAATGAAGCATAGGATTCGGGTTGATAGTTCAAAATAATATTGATGTTACCCTGACGCCACAAATACACTTTTTTAGACTTATGTTTTGCGACTTTGCTAAAACCAATGGTTTCAAAAATTTGATCTAATCCATTTTCCGTCGATACAAACTCAATAAAAGCAAAACCACATAATTCTAATGGGTTATCTAAAATATCCATCTAGTTTCCCTTATTTAGATAAATTCATCCGTTTTTTAATGCTGAGAACAGCACACTGCTATTTTGATCCACCAATCAAAATACGCCGTTAGTCCGTTCTTTCCTTCCGTCATTCAGTCTGTCTTGAGCCAGAATCAGCTTGATGACAGTGAATTTGAACTCTAAATTCATCCTATAAGAAATTAACAGTTTATGCAATACATAATTAAATTATGTATTGTGTAATTTTGTTGATTATTTACAAAAATCACAGATCTCTATTTTTGCTGAAAAGGCAACACAATGTTATGCGACTTTTCTATAACTTTTGATGAGTGAGGTTTGAACGCTTCCCAAGTAAAATCGGTAAAATTTAAGGTCCATTGATAATATGTTTTACCGATATCTTTAAATTGGATGGACAAATTGGAACCACTTTCATCATGACAGTGTGGAGAAGATTGATATTCCTCTTGAGAAAAACAGGCTCGAATCATCTCATAAGAATGAAAAGCAACATCAGCCAATGCCAGTTTATATGTATGATTTGGTTCTAACATGACAAAATCAGCGATCTCTTCTGCCCGTCCACCTCCCGAGTAAGTCGTGCTCCAACGCTTAACTACTGCAATAGCAAGCTTTTGGCGATTTAAAGGATAAAATGCAGGATAAATCCTTAATCCATCACTGTTTAATTCCTCATCAAAATCAGTGTTATGACCGTGATGCTGATAATGCTGAAAATTCCAATAATTCAGAACAGTATACTGATTGTTTTCTTTTATAAATTCGATTAGTTGCGGTCTATCGTCAGTTAAATATAAATGAGTGTCTGCCCCTGATTGCTTTTTCCATACATCTACATCCTTTCCACAGTTGACCTTTAATGCCTGACAAATTTGCTTGGCCTGTGAGGTTTCTGTTTTCAGTTTTATCCAAGGAATGGCTTTAATTTGATCTGCAACAGTAGCATGAGGGAGCAATACTCCCCATGCCACTACTATCCATTGAACAATGCTGTTGGAGTGGCTTTTAAAGATAGGCATTGGGATTTATCGTCCTTTAAAATGGGCTTGATCTTTCATTAAAAAAGCACGGACTCCTTCTAAAAAATCTTCTGACTGTCCTGCCTTTCTTTGTAAATCCTGTTCAACTTTAACTTGCGTATAAAAATCATTGTGCATGGTGACCCGCATGGCCTGTTTGATCAATGCAAGACTTAAACTGGCTTGTGTCGCAAAATGCTCAGCTAAACGTACAACTTCTGGCTCCAACTGATCATCTGCAACGACTTTATAAATCATTCCGATACGTTCTGCCTCCTCTGCACTGATCTTTTCTGCTGTCAACATCAATGCTTTGGCTTTAGCAAAACCAATCAAACGTGGAAGCAACCATGTTGCACCACAATCGGGAATAAGACCAATTTTACTAAAGATCTGTGAGAAACTTGCTGATTTTGCTGCAAGTGTAATATCACACAACAGTGGCAAGCTCGCCCCCGCTCCTACAGCGATACCATTGACTGCACAAATGATGACTTTGGGCATATCATTGATGAGGGCTAATAGCGGATTAAAGTACTTTTCCAATACCTCACCCAAGTCAATGACGCCACCATTGAGTACTTCAGGACTTATTCCTTGCCCGGCACAAAATGCTTTGCCAACTGCGGCGATGACAATAACGCGAATTTCAGCATCCTCTTTCCATTGCCTGAGTACCTCCAGAATTTCTAGACTCATCACAGGCGTTAAGCTATTCAATTGTTCCGGGCGGTTAAGCTTTAAGTAACCGATTCCATTTTTCTTTTCTATAATAATTGTTTGATATTCCATGATCATTTCCTCAAATTTATTGTATAAATCATGTGGATCTGTCTTGTTTCAGTTGAGTTTGTTTCAGCTTCATTCTAACGGATGCTTTTGATTTACAATTCAGCAATTGGCTCAATTGATTTTTTATCTGCATTTTATTGTCTATATAATTTATGAATCAAAGTAATTTAATTTTTAAAAAACAATAAAATACAGACGCCTTATAAAGTGAATTTAATTGATTTTTGGTTGCTTTTCGTCTCAGCTCAGTAATGTTAGTTTATGCCGGTGCATTGATTTAAATTTATGATATTTATATTAATTATCCCTATGCTTTTACTGGGTTTTATTCATTTCATATTCGCGTTATGATCAGGTTATAGACTGGTGATGCGTATAAATATTCAATTCAGCTTTTTGTTAAAATAAGGAAAATAGTCATGGCTTATCAAAACATTCTCGTGCCTGTAGATGGCTCAGAAACATCCCTATCTGTGGTTAAACATGCTGTGGAATTTGCAAAAGCATTCAACAGTAAAATTACGGTTGTACAAGTCATGACACTGGACCCATATATTGCATCAGAATATTTGGCGAACGGTCAAAGCAACATGCTGATCGAACGTGCCCGTGAATTTATTCAAGCCAACATCAACGAAGCCAAAGCACAATTCGCCGCAGAAGGTGTACAAGTTGAAACACGTTTACTTGAAGGTGAAAATATTGCTCACACCCTGAATCAAGCAGTGCATGATTTGAAAACTGATTTGGTCATTCTCAGCTCACATGGGCGTACTGGATTGAAAAAGATTATCATGGGAAGTGTTGCACAAAATTTATTAACTGAATTACAAATCCCTGTTTTGGTCATTAAATAAAATGACTTGAACAATGAAAACCTCACTATAAATACAGGGTGAGGTTTTCATTTAAGGTATCCATTGATATTTCTTTAAATTAATTTTGCCATCAACAACAACTACATCTTCTTCACGTAATCTCGCTGTCTGTATGCACATGCCATGTTCATCCAATTTATTTAGGCTGATGCGCCCCTGGGAGTTGATGACCCGGTACCAAGGAATATCATGATCTTCTGGAAGCTGTCCCAGTACACGCCCGACAAGCCGTGCATGTTTCGGTAAGCCAGCAAACTTTGCGACTTGACCATAACTTGCAACTTTGCCTTTTGGAATCTGCACAATGACATTTAAAATCATCTGTGCCAGTTCATCATTCTGCATAGGACCTTTACACTTAAAAGAGCAACAACTGTGAAAATCACTCAACGAAATTGACTTAGAAAATAAGCTTCGGACATTTTAGGCAAATGTAATTTAATAGTACATATTCTAATCTTGAATCCTACCTGAAATACAACAACAAGAGTATGCAAAAATGAAAGGAATCTTCAATCAACTGCTTTTATCTGCCGCATTGGTCACGGGTACTGTGACATCACTCGGTTTGTCCAATACCTATGCTGCCCCAACGATTGATATTCAAAGTGTTCTTCAGCAGGAACGCGCTTGGGCTGGAATGGAAACCAAACGTGTCAAGGTTGGTGATATTGACTGGGCATACAGTGAAGGTGGACCAGCAGGAAAACCGACACTTATGCTGGTACATGGACTTGCAGGAAGTCGAGACAACTGGAATCGTGTGGCACGCTATTTAACGCAATATTATCATGTCATTATTCCAGATTTACCGGGTCAAGGTGATAGTAAGGTTCCGAGTGATTTTGATTACTCACTCCCTAATTTAACTGAGAAATTACGTCGTTTTGCAGAAGCGATAAAAGTTGAGAATGGTCTGAATGTTGCAGGACATTCAATGGGTGGTTCTATCTCATTACTGTATGCTGCTCAGTACCCTGTCGATACTAAATCATTATTCTTAATCGACAG
Organism: Acinetobacter sp. Res13-Abat-PEC15-P4-01; assembly: GCF_015676285.1. Lineage (NCBI taxonomy): Bacteria > Pseudomonadati > Pseudomonadota > Gammaproteobacteria > Moraxellales > Moraxellaceae > Acinetobacter > Acinetobacter sp. Res13-Abat-PEC15-P4-01. The sequence continues at coordinate 198,664 of NZ_JADAIN010000037.1, forward strand.
TGCAGGTGTCTTTAAATCTGCCAATACCCCATATCTCAAAGATCCAACCACTTTACGCAATATGATTGTCAGCAAACCTGGAGACTTTGATCGCTTAATGAAAATTGCGACCAATCTTCCACCTTTTATTCCAAAAGAATTAAAAGACTCACAAGAAAAATTGATGATCAGCCAATCTGCAAATACCACCAAGCTGGTTGAACAATTGATTGTAATGTCTAAATTGTTTACACCTGACTCATTTGCGATTGCTGCCCGCTCTATTGACCAGCCTGTATTAATTGCATGGGGTGATAAAGATCAAATTATCAATGTTGAAGCTGCGGCTGAATTAAAGGGCTTATTAAAAAATGCTCAAGAACCCGTTATTCTAAAAGGTGTTGGGCATTTACCCCTTCTTGAACAAGAACAATTATTGATTAAGCCGTATTTGGATTTCTTGGCAAAAAATGCAAAGTAATGATGGGCCAATTTACAAAACATTAAAAAAAATACCCTTCACATTGGAGGGTATTTTTTAAGCATGCTTCACATCAATTCAGCATTTAAATGTGATTTTTTAAATTAAAAGTTTGCCGGATTTTCCAAACGCTTCACTTCCTGCGCTTTTTCTGGATGATGAACTGTAGCAACACCATCATCAGATTTCTTGTCGACCAATGCTTCTGGATTATAAATCGTAATTGTTTCGTGACCTGCGGCATCTTCACCTACAATATACTTAAAGCCTTTACGATTCATTTTATTGCACATGCGTTGGTACCAACCTTTAAAACCTTGAGTTTCTTCGTTTGGATTGTAATAAAAAGCATTCATTACCGCAGGTAAACCTAGACCACAGACCACCCCTGAAAGTAATACACTGATAAAGGTATAACCAATCAAAATACTGCTGTAATCACGCAACTCCGGTACGTTTGCCACAGCAAGAATCAATGCGAGTGAAATCCCTCCACGGACACCTCCCCATGACAGAATGGCAAGGCTACCGTTGTAACTCTTTTTACGGAATGATGGAAAGAATGCAAAAGCAAGGAAATTTGCAGCAAAACGAGAAAGATGCAAGGCAAAGAACGCAAAAATACCACCTAAAATAAGACTGGTACTGAGATCTAAAATAAAGATTTCCAATCCAATCAAAGTGAATAAGAATGAATTAATGATCCCTTCTACCGTATGCCAGAAATGATTGACCTCGCGAATTTCACGGTCTTGTAAAATTTCTTTCCATTTATTTCCAACAATCAAACCACCGATTACACAAGCAATCGGTGCGGAAGCATGCGCAAACAATGCCACAAGATATGAACCACATGCCAACAATGCTGTGGTTAAGATTAGTGACTCCATCTCATGTTTGCCACGTAATAGGCGTAAAATCCCCAAACCAAAAGCCCAACCAATGATTACAGCCACTACAATTTCGTATAATAGGGTTTGCAGGGTTGCAATCAGACTGAAATGCTCACCTTCCAGGACATTCAACAAGGTCATAAAGACCGCAATACACATTGCGTCATTAAATAAGGATTCACCTTCTAATTTGACCATCAAATGATGGGGTGCACGTACTGAACTCAGTACGCCTTTGATCCCGATTGGATCGGTTGCCCCGAGCGCTGAACCAAGTAATAACAGCACTAAAATCGGTACAGGATTTCCAATCAAGAACTGGAAACCAAACACCAGTCCTGCAAAGAATACGGCACACAGCAATAATGCAATCGTGGCTAAAATACTGATCGGCTTCCAATAGACTTTTAAATCGGAAACTTTAAATTTCAATGCGGATGAGGTCAGAATGAAACAAATCACACCATTGACTAAAAAATCATAAAAATCGACATGGCGTACAGCCTCTTCAATATTATGGATATTAATCGAGATAAATTGGTTACCATTCAGTAAACTGGCTCCCCATTGCAATATAAAGACAAAAATTGCAGAAACGATAGGTACACCAATCGCTTGAGGAAAACCGAGTATACGTTTATTAAATATGGTCGTCGCAATAGAAAGCGCAAAAACTACTGTAAAAACTTGGAGAAAGAAATAATTACCCATTCGAACCCTATTTTCGATTTTTTAATTTAAATGCACATCAAATACTCAATCATTTCTTTATTAAATATAGAATAAGAGACCATTTAACAATTTATATAATTTTACAAAAAAAACTGAACCCTGACTTTTTTCGTTATATTTTTTAACATAAAAAATTGGATTGCAAAAATTTATTCAGAAAAAAAGAGCACACTTTATGCCCTTTTTTAAATACTTGAACTTAAAAATTTATTTAAACGTATCACAACTGTTGATGTCGCCTGATTTCATCCCCGTATTGAACCATTGCATCCGTTGTTGACTGGTACCATGGGTAAAGCTATCTGGAACAGCATAACCACGTGCTTTTTTCTGCAAATAGTCATCACCGATTTTTTCTGCGGCATCCATTGCCTCTTCTATATCCCCTTGCTCAAGAAACTGTGTACGCTGTTGTGTACGATTTGCCCAGACACCTGCTAAACAATCCGCCTGTAATTCCAACCGTACTGAGAGTTGGTTACCCTGAGCTTGATTGGCACGTTGACGAGCCTGTTGCACTTGCGAGGAAATACCCAATAAATTTTGAATATGATGACCAACTTCATGTGCAATCACATAAGCTTGCGCGAAATCGCCGGCCTCATCTTGTGCAGATAGCTCGGATTGATTTTTTTCGCCCGAAATGCCCATTTGTTGACGCATATCTTTAAAGAACTGGGTATCAATATATACTTTTTGGTCTGCTGGACAATAAAAGGGTCCCATGGCAGATTCAGCCGTTCCACAACCTGACTGTACGGCACCACTGAACATGACCAGTTTAGGCGGTGTATATTGAGCACCCTGCTGAATAAACACCTGCTTCCAAGTATCCTCCGTATCTGCCAACACCGTTTTAACAAAAGATGCCGTTTCCTGCTGTTCAGGTGTCATATTGATTGGTGCAGAGTTTTGACTCGCTCCAGAAGAAGTCACCTGTTTGGTTGCCTGATAAGCCTGTTGTGGATCAACACCAAAGAATTTCCATGCCACAAAAGCGACAATCAATCCAAGAATGCTGATACCACCCGCTTTTACACCGCCACCACCACGGCGATCTTCGACATTATCGCTTTCTCTACGTCCTTTCCAACGCATAGATCTGTCCTTTTATTTTTAAATTGGTATCAGTTTAAAATACTTTTTCAAATTATGCAGGTGTTGATTTTCCACGTAATTTTTGAATCAATCCAACCACCAACACCACCGCCAAACCAGCAACAATGCCAATTACAAGGTTAATCAAAGTTGGCGTTAATGCTCCAATGATACTTCCCACTGTTGGGATATGCTCAATATGATCCACCGCTTCCTCTGTTAAGTGATGCAATGAAGATACTGCATGATTGATAATTCCACCACCTACCAGAAACATTGCGATTGTGCCGACAATGGTTAAGGTTTTCATTAATTTCGGTGCAAATGCCAATAAAGCTCGACCAATACTTTGTTTTACATTCGATGCCTGTTGTGTCAAGTACAAACCTAAATCATCAATTTTGACAATCATCGCAACAAAGCCATAGACACCAATAGTCATAATCACTGCAATCACAGACAGCACCATGACTTTTGTACCAAAAGCAGCTGTTGCAACCGTACCTAAAGAAATCACCACAATTTCGGCTGAAAGAATAAAGTCGGTGCGTATCGCGCCTTTAATTTTCTCTTTTTCAAAAGTTGCTAAATCGCTTTCAATCTGCGTTAACTCTTCTTGTGCAGCTTCTTCAGTACTGGCTTTCTTATGTTTTAGACTATGAAGAACTTTTTCTACACCTTCATAGCACAGAAATAAACCACCGATCATTAATAATGGATTAATCAACCAGGGTGCAACGACACTGATCAATAATGCCAATGGTACTAAAATGAGTTTATTAATAAATGAACCTTTCGCAACACCCCAGACGACAGGAAGTTCACGTTCAGCGCGGACACCACTGACTTGTTGCGCATTCAGTGCTAAATCATCACCTAAAACACCAGCTGTTTTTTTTGCTGCCATTTTACTCATGACAGCAACATCATCTAAGACTGCTGCAATATCATCTAATAGTATTAATAAACTACTTGCCATTTTTTATCCAAAATTTTAGTTATCGCACTATTTTAAAGTGAAATTTCATTTTTCTATATAAAATTTTGTAGATTTTCACATTTATCCATAAAAATTGGTTCTGGGCTATTTTTCGCTGACATTAAAATAAATTATCTCGTACAATAGTGCCCATTCATAAAACACGACTGTCTCTATAAAGACTTTGGAAGCGATAATGACGAATCAAGATAATCGTCCTGTGATTTTGACAGGCGACCGTCCTACTGGACAACTACATTTGGGACATTTTGTAGGTTCTTTGCGCTCACGAGTAGGCTTACAGGATTCTCATCATCAACATCTCCTTCTCGCTGATGCTCAAGCTCTAACTGACAATGCAGATAACTTTGAAAAAGTCCGCCGCAATATTATTGAAGTTGCCACAGACTATTTAGCGGTAGGTATAGACCCAACTAAAACCACGATCTGTGTTCAATCATGCTTGCCAGCATTGAATGAACTGACCATGCTATATTTAAACTTTGTCACTGTGTCTCGTTTAGAGCGTAATCCAACCATCAAAGCTGAAATTCAATTACGTGGTTTTGAACGTGATATTCCTGCCGGTTTTCTGTGCTACCCTGTTGCACAAGCTGCTGACATCACCGCATTTAAAGCGACTGTCGTTCCAGTAGGTGAAGACCAGATTCCAATGATTGAACAAACCAATGAAATTGTCCGTCGTTTAAATCGTCAGATTGGTCAAGACATTTTGCCTGAGTGTAAAGCACTTTTATCCAATATGAGCCGTTTACCTGGTTTTGATGGCAAAGCTAAAATGTCAAAATCTTTAGGCAATACCATAGTCTTGGATGCGACAGATAAAGACATCAAAAAAGCGGTCAATGCGATGTATACCGATCCAAATCACTTGCGTATTGAAGATCCAGGTCAAGTGGAAGGCAATATTGTATTTACCTACTTAGATGCTTTCGATCCAAACAAAGAAGAAGTTGAAGAGCTGAAAGCGCACTATCGCCGTGGGGGTTTAGGCGATGGAACAGTGAAAAAACGTCTTGAAGGTGTTTTAAAAGAGTTGATTACCCCAATTCGTGAACGTCGTATGGAACTTGCTAAAGATCCAGATTACATCATGGATATCTTAAAAACAGGCACTGAAAAATGCCGCATTATTACTCAAGATACCTTAGATGAAATCAAAAACGGTTTAGGTGTATTCCATTTCTGATTTGCTATAACCTGCTTTATAAAAAAGCCACTGAATTCAGTGGCTTTTTTAATTGCATCGCTTAGTTTTTATGACGCATATGTGGGAATAAAATCACATCACGGATACTTGGTGCATTTGCAAAAAGCATAACCAGACGATCAATACCAATACCTTCACCCGCTGTTGGCGGTAAACCGTATTCCAATGCTTCAATAAAGTCTGCATCATAGTGCATTGCTTCATCATCGCCTGCATCTTTTTCAGCAACTTGCGCTTGGAAACGCTCAGCCTGATCAATCGGATCATTTAACTCTGAGAAACCATTTGCAAGTTCACGACCACCAATAAAGAACTCAAAACGATCGGTAATATGAGGATTGTCATCATTACGACGTGCCAAAGGTGAAGTTTCAGCAGGATATTCCGTAATGAATGTTGGTTGGCGTAATTGAGTTTCTACAGTTTCTTCAAATACAATCGTTTGCAACTTACCCAGACCAAAACCAGGCTTTACTTGCTCTTTAAGCTCTTCACGAACAAATGTTGCCAAGAACTCACGATCAGATACATTTTCAGCAGTAAAACTTGGGTTATGTTCTAAAATCGCATCGAACATTGAGATTTTTTTGAATGGACCTTTGAAGCTATATACTTCATCTCCATACGGCACATCCGTTGAACCTAGAATATCTAGGGCCAATTTTTCCAACATGCCTTCAGTCAAAGCCATAAGATCTTTGTAGTCAGCATAAGCTTGGTAGAACTCAATCATGGTGAATTCTGGATTATGACGGGTAGAAACACCTTCATTACGGAAGTTACGGTTGATTTCAAACACACGTTCAAAACCACCGACAACCAGACGTTTTAAATAAAGTTCAGGTGCAATACGCAAGAATAATGGCATATCCAATGCATTGTGATGGGTTTCAAATGGACGTGCCGATGCACCCCCCGGAATCACATGCATCATTGGTGTTTCAACTTCCATGAAACGTTCATTGGTTAAGTAATTACGAATACCAGACACAACTTTTGCACGAATTTCAAAAGTTTTACGTGTTTCTTCATTCACAATTAAATCTAAATAACGTTTACGATACTTCACTTCAGTATCAGTCAAACCATGGAACTTATCTGGAAGTGGACGTAAAGACTTGGTCAATAATTCAAAATGTTCGATATGAACATATAAATCGCCCTTACCAGAGCGACCGATATAGCCTTGAACAGCAATAATATCGCCAAGGTCTAAACTTTTTACAGTTTCTAAAACTTCTGGAGCAAGTTCTTTACGTGGAACATAAAGCTGAATGCGCCCTGTCATGTCTTGAATCACGATGAATGATCCACGGTTCAACATCACACGACCAGCAACAGAAACGTGAACTTGTTCGCCTGCTTCAATTTGTTCTTTTGTTTGATCTGCAAATTGTTGTTGTAGATCTTGTGCGTAATGCTCACGCTTAAAAGTATTTGGCCACGGGCTAGCACCAGTTTCCTTGGCGTGATCTTGGATTTGCTTTAACTTGGCATGACGCTGTGCAATTAAATCGTTTTCGGAAATGGGTTGTTCAGAAGTCGATTGAGCGTTATGTTGCGTCATCTCTGCCTCGATTATATTAAAAAAACGGAAGTTGCATAGCATAGCAGATTTACAACATAATGCGTATGAATATAACTCAATGAACCCTGTAAAAATTAAAAATCATGAATAAATACTGGCAAAGATTCGCCCAAAGTATCATTCTTTTCAATGTTTTGTCTTTTTCAAGCAAAATTGCAGCGGAACAGATCATTGTCATGAGTAATACCCGAAAAGATCTCCCAATAAAAATTGAATCGACCGACATTGCAAATCAAGACTATATTTGGCAATTGGAAATCAGTCCAAATCAGCAGACTCGACAGATTCAGATTAAATTGATGAATCCGCATCCCACGCAAAGAATACTCAACAGAAGAGCTTTAGAAATCGCCAGCACTATAACCTTGGCACAACTTCCTCAGGTCAGTAATGACTTTAAAAATAAAACGCTCAATCTTGATGAAGAAAATATTGCAAGAACAGCATATTATTATGGAAAATACAGTTTATTCATCAAATTTCCTAAGTCGATTGATTATGCAATCAAGCCTCATTTTTCCCAATTACAAACTCTGTTGGAACCGTTTTGCCAACCTATAAATACAAAAAGTGCAAACTCGAATCCTAATGTACGATTTGATTCACAAGGGAATATCGCATTGAATGTCAAATTTCTGGTTGGCACAGAAGGACAGATTCGAAAAATGGAATATATGCCTAACATAAATCATGACATTAAAATCATATTAGAACCATTACTTAAAAAAATTCGCTTCTACCCTCGCAATATTTCAGGTGTATTAACCTCATTTTCTATCGAACAACCCATTATTATTCAATGTCATGCAGCTAAAAATGAAATGACATAAACTCATCTTCAAGCTATTGAATGGATAAGGAAGGACTGAATTAATACTAAGCTTGTTCTGCCAATGATTTGACGACAGCAAAGCCTTGTTGAAATCCACGATCCATCATTTCTCGATACTCTTCCACAGTTTCAATCTCAGCATGTAAAGTGGTTATACCGTCGTGTTCATCCAGATGATATTGCTCAAATGTGCCATTCCATTCTTGGGTTTCGGTACTTGTGGTATCCACCATACCATTTTTTAATATACCTAAATGTTTGAAAACCACTTTCCTAAATTGTTCTAACTCAGTAATTGTGGCAATCATTCCATCTCCATTGGCATCTTGGAATAATGTCTCTCCTCCAATTTTCCAATCAGATTGCATCTGTGAGGTTTCACAAAAGGATTGTGTCCATTTAGAATAAGTATGGGTATCCCAAAGAACATTCCATACTCGCTGTGCAGTTGCGTGGATTTTGATATCGTATTTAAGTGTGATCATCCCAGTCTCTTTTTTTAATTGTGTTATCCATAGCTTAGTACAACCACGGATAGAAATGATTACTTTTTGTTAATAAGGCACGTCAGTAGAAATAATTTTAATATTTAATTTTCAATGTATTATAAAAAAATCTGATTTATTTGATGTAAAAAAATAAAGTTCTTAGACCAATAGCTAAGTTATAAAAAATATCTTGCTCAGTACACTAAGTGCATACCAAAAATAGTTGAAATGGAAAGTTTTTAAATCCATGAATTATGGTTTGTGTCTACAGATATAAAGACAATATGCAAGTGATAACAATGAGCAATAGCAAGACTAAAATTTTATTTTTACATGGCTTGGATTCATCTAAAGAATCAACCAAGTTCCATGTCATCAATGCAATAAAAAAATATTGTATTAATGTGGATTATCGCAATTTAAACTATCAAACAGTTGAAAATTTTTATCACGATATTATTGAAAAAATTAAGCCTGATTTATTGGTGGGACATAGTTTAGGTGGCTACTGGTCATTAAAAATGTCCCAGAAACATCGTATTCCAACTGTGATTGCCAATCCCAGTTTAAAACCAGATTTTCGTGACGATTATCCTGAGATCAATGAAGCTGATCTTGAGCATGATATTCCTCAAATCGCATATATTGAATTGGGTGATGAAATTCTGGACATGTACAAAGTTTTTGAACAATTAGATCCATACATGCAGATTGAAACTGTTGAAGGGGGTCATCACCGCCTGGCTCAACCTGAAAACTTAAATCGTTTGATTAGCTATATGGAACAAACTTTCATTTATTAATTTTTAATGAATGGGCTAAACTTTTCAATATTTGTAAAAAAAGCCTTGTTTAAACAAGGCTTTCAAACAGATTAAGCAACTGCTTTTTCTACAGGTTTTGAGTGTTCATCTAAAACAGACCAAATTTTTAACCCCAAGTCTTGATGTGAGTCAGGCAAATCAAGAAAAATACTCGCACCCAATACCGTATGGTGGCATTTATGCATCAATTGATTAACTGCTTTGAGTGTCCCACCTGTTGCCAATACATCGTCCACAATAATCACTTTCTGTGGGGTAATGTTGGCTGACATTTCCAAACGATCCAAACCATATTCCAGACTATAGCCCACGCCAACAACTGGAGGTGGTAATTTTCCTGCTTTACGAACCAACAATAACCCTTTGCCTGTACGTTGTGCCAATAAGCTCGCCAACACAAAACCACGCGCTTCTACCGCAACAAAACTCTCCACCTCTGCCAATTGTTCAACAGGAATACTTGCAATCAATGCATCAGCCAATTCGCTCAGATTGTTCATAAACAACGGGGTTAAATCATAAAAACAGATACCTGGTTTTGGAAAATCCTGGACAGTACGAATACTTGACCACAAAGCAGTAGACATGTTCATCATTAGGGAGATATTTAAAAGAAAATTAATGCGTGAATTTTAACGTTTTTTAAGGAAAATTGACAGCTACATTCAAACCTGGAAAAACCTATATCACTTTAAGTTATTGATTTTATTGCAGCCATTTTTATATAAAATATTGGCTATAGTTTAACCTTATTCTATTTTAGCTATACTTTTAAAATTTTTCATTCAGACCTTAGTCTAAGTTCAATGATTTGAATAATTTAGCACTTCATTATGACGTTCACTAAAAATGAGTGGCCTTAGAAATCTTTTCCAACCAGTTGGCATAATAAACATTGCTTTTGTCCTGACCTGCCATTCAGCTTTTACAAGAGTGAGATAAACTCCGATATTTACTTTACTTTAGACACAGAACTGCGTAAAAATTTAGAGGAATATGTACACACTTTTTTTTGCATATTATTTGAGTCAAGCAGCGGATGGAATTTTACTGATAGATAATGTAATTCACCTATCAGTTATCGGAGAATCAGATGAAGAAATATCAATGCATCGTTTGTGGTTGGATTTATGACGAAGCAGAGGGTTGGCCACAAGACGGCATCGCAGCAGGTACCAAATGGGAAGATATCCCAGACGACTGGACTTGCCCAGACTGCGGTGTTTCTAAAGCAGACTTTGAAATGGTAGAAATCTAAAATTTCGCGTAAAGACCATGTTTACATGGTCTTTTTTACGTATATTTGTCATAAAAATTATTCAATCCCCCACTCTTTTAGGCATGTATGGAGAAAGATATGCAACCAATCATCATCATCGGTTCTGGTATGGCAGGTTATACGCTTGCAAGAGAATTTCGTAAGTTAAACACTGAACAAGAATTAGTGATGATTTGCGCAGATGATGCGGTCAATTATGCAAAACCTACATTGTCAAATGCCTTGGTTGGTAAAAAAGCACCTGAACAAATTGGGCTAGGTGATGCCGAAAAAATGAGTACGCAATTAAATATGCGGATCGAAAAAGAAACTTGGGTAAAAAGTATAGATGCAGAAAAACATGAATTGATTCTTGAAAAAGAAGGCACGACTTCTACGCAAGGATATTCGAAATTAATTCTTGCAGTAGGTGCAAACCCAATTCGCCTAGCCATCGCAGGTGATGGTAGTGATGACATCCATGTCGTCAACTCATTGATTGACTATCGAGCATTTCGTGAAACACTGGAAAATTGCACGACAGGTGATTGCGGTAATAAACGCGTAGTTATCTTGGGTGCAGGTCTAATTGGCTGCGAATTTGCCAATGACCTACAAAATACAGGTCATCAGGTTACGGTTATTGATTTAGCACCGCAACCATTAGGACGCCTGCTTCCAGAACATGTTGCACAAGCATTTAAAGAAAATCTTGAAGAATCGGGCATCAACTTTGTTTTAGGTACAACCGTGGAAAAAGTATCAAAAACTGAGCGCGGTTACATCGTTTCATTGGCAAGTGGTCAATCATTGGTTGCAGATGTAGTCCTTTCCGCGATTGGTCTACAGCCGAATATTGCTTTAGCAAAAACAGCCGAAATCAACACCAGCCGCGGTGTAATTACCAATACTTTACTTGAGACCAATCAAGCGGATATTTTTGCTATAGGTGACTGCGCGGAAGTGAATGGGACGCTGCTGCCTTATGTGATGCCAATCATGCAACAAGCACGTGCTTTAGCCAAAACGTTAAGTGGTCAAACCACAACAGTTCATTACCCAGCAATGCCAGTCGCAGTTAAAACACCAGCTGCACCATTAACGGTCTTACCTGCACCGATTGGTGTTGAAGTCACTTGGGAAAATGAAGAGTTTGACGATGGAATGCTATCTAAAGCCACTGATGCTGATGGAACCTTGCGTGGTTTCGTGTTACTGGGTGCAACTGCAGGTAAACAGCGTCTCACTTTAACAAAACTTGTTCCAGACTTGATTCCTGCATCAGTTTAAGGGTTTAATAGCAAGGATACTTTTTAATCAATGCGTATCCTTGCTTGGGAAAATAACAATGAATAGCGCACTTCAATTCCAAATTTCACCTTATGCTTCATTCATGAATGAAACTAAAGTCGATTTAGGCAATGGTATTCAACTACATGTCGAAACAGGCGGAAATCCTGAACATCCTTCTGTTCTCTTGATTATGGGGTTGGGTGCACAAATGTTATTTTGGCCGGATTTTTTTTGTAAATCGCTCATTGATCAAGGCTTTCATGTCATTCGTTTTGATAATCGTGACATTGGTTTATCTTCAAAAATCCGCCACAAGGGTCCGCGCTTAAACTCCTATAAATTAATGGGACGTTTCGCTTTGGGTCTACCCAATGATGGTGCACCCTACAATCTATTCGATATGGCAGACGATGTTGCTTTATTGATTGATCGCATGGGAATTGAAAAACCACATATTCTCGGTGCTTCAATGGGTGGAATGATTTCGCAGATCCTAGCGGCAAAATATCCAGAAAAAATTGATAAACTGGGTCTTCTGTTTACCAGCAATAATCAACCTTTCTTGCCCCCCCCTTTTCCAAAGCAACTTTTTAGTCTGATCGGTAAGCCTGAATCCCGTGATGAAGAAGGGATTGTGAATCATTCATTAAAGGTTTTTCAAATGATTGGTTCACCGGGTTATATCAACCAAGTCGAGGCAATTCAGACCGCGCGTAAATTATATCGTCGTAGTTATCACCCAGCGGGTGTACTTCAACAGTTTTTAGCAATATTATGTACAGGTTCCTTACTTAAATTGGACAAACAGATCAACAAACCAACGTTAGTATTACATGGTTCTAAAGATCGTTTACTACCTCCAAGTCACGGTAAGGCAGTTGCGAAAGCAATTTCGGGCGCTAAATTTGAATTAATTGAAGGAATGGGGCATGATATCCCACCGCATTTTGTTCCTCAACTTAGCGGCTTATTTGCACATCATTTTAAATCATAAGCATTAGGACACTATGGCTGCATTACCATCCCTAAGACAGTTGTCATATTTGGTGACATTGTCTGAGACGTTGCACTTTACTGAAGCAGCGCGCCGTTCGTTTGTAACTCAATCCACATTATCGGGTGGAATTATGGAGTTAGAGCGTTTATTGGGTGGCGTACTCGTAGAACGTGATCGCCAAAACGTACGTTTAACTCCCTTAGGTGAACAAGTTGTTGCCCGAGCCCGTGTTCTACTCGCAGATGCACAAGACTTAATGCGTTTAAGTCGTGAAATGAGCGAACCTTTGACTGGAGATTTACATTTAGGGATCATTCCCACCATTGCGCCATTTATTTTGTCTCAACTTTTGGAAGAAGTGCATAAACAACTTCCTAAGATTCAACTACATTTACACGAAGCACAAAGTGAAAAAATCGTTGAAAAACTTGAGCATGGTAATTTAGATGTAATCATGTTGGCATTGCCTTTTGACACACGTGGTTTAAAAGTTGCTGAAATTGCAAAAGAAGATTTATTCTTGGTCTGCAATAAAGCAGATCAAAATGCCATGACTGCAAGAAGCTTAGATGACCTAGATCTGTCCCATCTAATGTTACTTGAGGAAGGTCATTGCTTACGTGACCATACACTAAGTGTTTGCCCAATTGGTGAACGTAAAAATGATCATCGTTTAAAGGCGAGCTCTTTACCAACTTTGGTTGAAATGGTGAGTTCGAACTTAGGTTATACCCTACTTCCAGAGATCGCGATTCATGCTCACATGCTGAAGAACAATGATCAAATTGTGGTAAAACCAATTGAAAATGCACCTTCTCGTACTTTAGCTCTAGTAACGCGTAAAAGCACACCACTGCAAAGTGAATTTGACGTGTTGGTGCAAATTCTTCAGAAAATCACCGCCAATCTACATTGATCTGAAAATTTCTAAAAAGGAGCCGAATATGGCTCCTTTTTTAATCCTTAATTTTAAGTATGGTGTTTTTTTCATTCAAAGGTGCTAATATTTATCGAGTACACTGTTAGTCTTCTAGCTTTGTATGGTTTGTTACGATAAAAAAATCGCGAAAAATCGACTTACTTAGTCTCATTTTCAATCATTGAAAATGCTGTAAGCGACACATAGCCAATCATCATTTTGGTCAGCGTTCTCAAGGGCTTGAATCTTTCAAGCATCGTTAACAGGTTTCTACAGTTTTTCTGTGCCTGGCTTTTCGATAGGACGCACCATGAATCGACCTTTATTCATTATTTTTTCAACGATTGTTTTAGATTCGATTGGAATCGGAATTGTATTCCCATTACTCCCCTCATTACTTAAAACGCTAAGCCAACAACAAAACGTAGCACTCTTGATGGGTTTTTTCATCAGCTGTTATGCAATGATGCAATTCATTTTCTCTCCGATTTTAGGCAGTTTAAGCGATAAAATAGGAAGAAGACCTGTACTGTTAATTTCTTTAGCTGGCTCAACGATCAGCTATCTATTACTGGCTTTCTCTTCGCATTTAAGTTGGTTGTTCATCGGAAGAATCATTGCTGGAATGACCAGTGCCAATATGGCTGTTGCTTCAGCTTATATCGTTGATATTTCATCAACAGAAAATCGCGCCAAGTACTTTGGTAGATTCAATGCCATGTTTGGTTTGGGCTTCATTATTGGTCCTGTACTCGGTGGACTATTAGGACAATACGGACTAAAACTCCCCTTTCTGATCGCCGCATTGTTGACGGGCTTGAATTTTTTAATTGCTCTCTTTGCTTTAGCTGAATCTCGCCCCCAACATGCCATCATTCAAAAGCATGCCAGTTTAAATCCATTTAACACTTTTAAATTTGCACTTAATCAACCAAACCTGCTTCCCTTGATGATAATATTTTTTATTTTTAGCGCCTGTGGTGAGGCTTATGGAGTATGCTGGGCACTTTGGGGGCATGACTCTTTCCATTGGAACAGTTTTGGGTCGGACTCTCTTTAGGGGCTTTTGGACTATGCCAAGTTTTGGTTCAATCTTTTATCCCTCAACATGCTGTTAAACGTTTTGGTGAAAGAAATACCGTACTTCTAGGTATCATCTGCTTATGCACTGCTTTAATTATTATGGCTTTTACGCAACAGGGATGGATCATCTTTGTCATTATGCCAATTTTTGCCTTAGGCAGTATTGGAACACCGTCTTTACAAGCACTGGCTTCAGATAAAGTTTCTGTGGAACAACAGGGACAATTTCAGGGCTTGATTGCATCTACAGTAAGTTTAGCGTCTATCATTGCCCCCCTATTCTTTTCAAGTCTCTATTTTCACGTTCACACGCAATGGCCTAGCGCAATTTGGTTAGTCGTTGCAATTATTTATTTGTTTGTACTTCCTTTGATACTGTTTCAATTCAAAGCTAAACCACTGTAAATCCCAGCTATCTAGGGGTGATTCTAAATCCTATTTATTAATATAGATTAATTCATAGATAAGCGTATTTTTATAAATTCTCATTATTTAGTATTTCTAAAAAGTATTTTTATGTTATATTTTAACCACTTTAACTTTTTTTGTTCAAAATTTACTTTCGAAATAATCATATTTAATCGTAATTGTTTGTGTTTTTCATTTGCTTAAAACCTCTAAAATATAAAAAATTATCAATTAATTTATAGTGTTAGATTTTTTTAAGCAAATTTTATTATAGTTTAAATAATTTAAAGGATATAAAAATGACGAATCCGAAATTTTTACATGAATTGCCTATAGAGCAATTAAAGCAAATGTCTCAAGAAGATATTGAGCAAACTATAAAAGCTGAACAGCTTTATTTTCAACATAAACCCAAAACGCTTTATCACTTTGCAGTAAATGGGGCTAAAACTCGGAATGGTGGATTAGTAAATGCCAGTGCTGTTCAATACAAAATTTGTGGCTTAACTATTGCTTTAGTCGGCGACGACGTAATTTATGCGGATGGAACAATCTCTAAAATTGTTTCAGGTACAGGTCAAGCTTGTATGATAAATGGAAAGTCTGTTGCATTAGTGGGTAGTCATTTAGAAAATGGTGATGAAATTATTGATAGTCCAAATAAATCCGTTGCTATTAATATTTTCAAAGGAGATAAAGTTCCTGAAGGTTTTTTAACTCAAAAAGAAGGAGTTAATAATGGCTAAAAGTTTCGCAATCAATAATTCGATGACCAACCATGGTGGGATCATTCAAGCAACACAACAAAGAACATCTCAAATGGGAAATTTATTTCTATGTGCTGGAGATGGTCACTTTTGTCCTAAGTGTAAATGTTGGTCGACGATACAAGCCAGTCATAACCATATTATTATGGATGGTAAACCAGTCGCTTATGTCAATGATCTATTAAGTTGTGGAGCTAAAATTTTATCCAGACAAGACCATGTTGTTGGAACCAGTCAAGGGGAGAATTATAGAAGAAACTCAAACTCATCAAGCTTTATAGCTAAAAACTTAATGCTATATTCAGGTCACTATCAGTTAGTAAATAATTTAAATAACCAACCATATAAAAATGTTAAATATGTTATTACTTATGCCGATGGGCATGCTATTGAAGGCATAACTGATGAAAATGGAATGACAGAAAAATTAGAATGTACTGAAAAGGAACAAGATATTGAAATTAAACTTTTTGAGGCTGATTCATGGTAGATCGACATTCAACCAAAACGACAAAAAATGCAAAAGTTGAAATTGTAAAGTTGGGATCTCCAATACGATTGGTTTTGTATGGTGGTGCTAAATCACTTGGAGATAATGGAGCTTTTTTCCATGCTTCAAAGAATGTAATTGCTGATTATAAAAATGATTTACCAATTAAATCTTATTTTATCTCAAGTGGTATGAAACAATTCATAGACTTAATTAATTCTCAGACCGAAAACTCAATTCAATCTTTAGATGTTTTTGCACATGGTTCCGATCTGGGGCTTTATTCAGTAATTGGAGCATCTCTTAAAAAAAATCTAACAAAATATTCAGTAGATACATATAATTTGGCTTCAAACTTATATAAAGATTGGGCAACAAAATATAGTGAATGGAGTCTTTTTGGAAACAGTAATTGGAGCAATCTATATACTATTTCTGATATTAAATTTAATGTTTTTACAAATGAATCAAAAATAGAAATACATGGTTGTAATACTGCATTTGATGGAGAATCAGATACTCTCAGTGCCTTAATATCAATTGCTTTATTCAAAGTTGGTAAAAAGAGAAGTGTAGTTATTGGGCATACAGATTTTGCAAGCCCTAATAGAGGTGGAACTAAGGATATTTCTAAACAAGATTATCGACATGAGACACGAGTAATTTATAATAATGGAAAAGTAATTGCTAAAACACGAAAGGAAGGTCGTATTTCAGCAGATTTTATTAAAAATGCACTTGGAGGTTAAATGGAAAGTTACAATTATTATATTACTGTCTATAGTGTAATTCTAACATTATTAATTGCTTCATTAAGTCTAAACTCTATTTTTTTCATTAAAGATAAAATTAACAAAATCCTTTCTTTTTTTGTATTTTCTGGAATATATGCATCCATAATGGGATATTTTTTTAATTATGCATCTATTGGTTATGCTGAACAAGATTTTTTATCTACATTTATCTATAAAGGGTATCAAAATAGCCTATTTCGAGGTGCTGTATTACCAACAATATCATTGATTTCAACAATAACTCTTATAATTCGATTAATCTATAAAAGGAAAAAGAATATTTAATTTAATAAAAATAATAGGGGGTTAGGAAAACGACGCAGAGACAAAGCTGATATATTTGAAAAGGGGCTTAAGTGTAATTGTTATGAATAGAAAAATTTATTTATTCATTTTAATCATACTGTTTGGTAACACATTGGCGTTTGCTAATACTAGCTATCAAGTTAAATGTGTTCCAAACAGTACAAATCACAATGATATTTTGGGTTGCTATATTGATGAATATAAAGTTGTAGATAATAAGCTCAATATTACTTATAAACAAAAAATGGCTAACTTAAAAAAAGTAGTAAGGAAGAACTTCAACGATTACAACGCATTTGGATTAAAGAGAGAGAAAGTCAATGTGTAGTAGATGAAGCCAACTATGGTCGTGAAAGTCACTTTGATGCTATGCAATGTGAAATTGATATGACTAAAGAACGTATTAACTTTGTCAAAAAATACAAGTAAAGGCATTCATAATCAGTTGTTAAAACCCGATTGAAATCAATCGGGTTTTAAATCATTGAATATTGAATTTAGCCGTTAAAATGCTCTAATAAGGTTTTTTGTGCATTGTGTATGGTTTCACCTTCTTTAGGTTGAGCACGAAGCCATGTTCCATCTCCTTGCAACAACCAAGCTTGAGTATTATCTTTAAGATAATTCACCAAACCTTGCTGATAAATACGCTTTTTCAAGGCAGGATCTTCGATGGGAAAACACACTTCAACACGATTAAATAGGTTTCGATCCATCCAGTCCGCACTTGAGCAATAAATACGGGCATTGCCATTATTACCAAAATAGTAAACACGGGTATGTTCCAAGAAACGTCCCACAATTGAACGCACACGAATATTTTCAGAGAGATTTGCTAAACCTGGGCGTAAACAGCAAATTGAACGAATAATCAAATCTACCTGTACACCTGCTTGCGAAGCCTCATACAACTTATTGATTAACTGAACCTCTGTTAAAGCATTCACCTTCACAATGATTTGAGCAGGTTTACCCGCTTTGGCATTGGCAATTTCATCATCAATATAAGCGATTAACTGTGCATGTAAGGTAAACGGTGCATGTAGAAGTTTTTTCAACTTCGCCATTTTACCCATGCCCGTCAACTCTTGAAAAATACGATGCACATCTTCACAGAGTTCTTTGTCTGTGGTTAATAAACCGTAATCGGTATAGATTCGTGCATTGGTTGCATGATAGTTGCCTGTTCCTAAATGAACATAGCGAACAAGTTTATTATTCTCACGGCGAACCACCAAAATCATTTTGGCATGTGTCTTATAACCCACAATACCATACACCACCACAGCCCCTGCTTCTTGCAATACATTGGCAACAGCAATATTTGATTCTTCATCAAAACGCGCTCGCAGTTCAATCACTGCTGTGACTTCCTTACCATTACGTGCCGCTTCAGCCAATACCTGTACAATTTCTGAGTCTGCTCCACTACGATACAATGTTTGTTTGATCGCAAGAACTTGAGGATCTCGTGCTGCTTCTCGCAACAAGTTAATTACAGGCGCAAAAGACTCAAAGGGATGATGCAGGAGAATATCTTGCTTCTGCATGGCTGAAAAAATGTTTTCAGACTTTTTTAATACTTTCGGGATCGCAGGCACATGTGAATCATAGCGCATGTGTGGACGTTTAAAGTTCGATACTAAACGTGCTAAATTGACAGGTCCATCGACTTTATAAAGCTGTTCTTCTTCTAAATCAAATTCATCCAGCAAATATTCATAAATATGTTTCGGACAATTTTCTGTAACTTCTAAGCGTACCGCACGACCAAAACGACGTGAACTCAACTCGCCTTTCAATGCCTTCGCCAAGTCTTCAACATCTTCATTCAGTGCTAAATCTGCATTACGTGTCACACGGAACTGATAGCAACCTGTTGCAGTCATCCCTGGGAATAAGTCAGAGACATGTTCATGAATAATCGCAGACAACATTACAAAATGTTCTTTACCGCCCGTCAATTCATCAGGTAAGCGTACCACACGCGGTAAAGAACGCGGTGCTGGAACAACGGCTAAGTCAATTTGACGACCAAAGGCATCTTTCCCTTCTAAAGTCACAATAAAGTTGAGGCTTTTATTTACCAAGCGTGGGAATGGATGTGCTGGATCAAGACTAATCGGAGTCAAGACCGGTGCAACCTGCTCTTGAAAATACTTTTTAATCCACACCGATTGGGCGGGCGTCAATTCTCCACGGCGCAAGAAACAAATATCTTCTTCACGGAGTTTCGGAAAAATCTCTTCATTCAAGATACGGTATTGACGTTCAATTGCTTCATGGGCTGTTTTAGAGATTTGATCCAAAACTTGTTTTGGTGTGAGTCCATCGGGTGAACGACTTTCATTGCCCAACGTTAACTGTTCCATCATTCCTGCTACACGAATCTCAAAAAATTCGTCCATATTGCGAGAAAAGATCAGTAAAAAGTTCATACGTTCTAGCAGCGGATGCAAAGGATCAACAGCTTGCTCTAAAACACGTAAATGGAAATCTAAAATCGAAAGTTCACGATTGATATATCGTTCATTATAAGAATATTCTGTCGGTGTTGTTGGAGTCACTGCGGTATTCATGCAATAAACCTGCATCAAGAAAATGTCATTATTCTAGTATGCTTCAAATTTATGACAATTTCATAAAAAAAGCATCACGATATAAAAAAAGCACACTTTTTTGTGCTTTTCCAAACATGATGATTTCACTTTTTTTAGATATTGCTGATTAATCTGGGATACGGGTATAACGCATATATTTTAATACCAGTTTTTTACGATAGAGTAATTTAGGATCATTGCGATTTTCTTGATAGTACTTGGGATTCGTCAGAATCACCGCTAAAAAGGCAGCTTGCTCTCGGTTCAGACTTTTTGCACTTTTAGCAAAATAATAACGAGAGGCAGCTTCCACACCATAGATATGATCACCGAACTCGACTGAATTCATATACACTTCAAGAATACGCTGCTTGCTCCACATGCGTTCCATAATTGTCGTTGCAATCGCCTCCTGACCTTTGCGAATCACTGAACGGCGATTATAGAAAAATAAATTTTTAGCCAGTTGTTGCGAAATGGTTGAACCGCCTGCAACCACTTTGTCTTTCTTTAGATTGCGTTGCAAAGCACCCTCAATTCCATCCCAATCAAAACCATGATGATCTAAAAATTTAGCATCTTCAGCCGCAACAATCGCGTGCTTAATGTTGTCGCTAATATCATCATAATTGCGCCATTGATGTTCGATCGGTTTAAAGTCTGAGAAATATGTCCATCGCATAAACATCGTGGTTTCTACATCATGGGTACGCCAATACACCAAACTGGAGAAAATCCACAGCTGAATCAGAATCAATACACTGATTACGATTAACAAAGCACGAACAATAAAAGCTTTCATCTCAGCTGTTTACTCCGAAAATGCTGACATTTCATGTTAAGCTAAATCTATCAATAAAAAGCTAAGAAATAGCATGTCGAATTATCAAGACTCATCCATATATAACTCACCCAATACGATTGGCAAAATCACCTTAATGTTAATTGCAATCAATGTTGGTTTATTTGCCATTCAAGTTTTGTCAGGCGTGAATATAACTGACCCCACCACATTGGATGCTTTGCGCTGGGGTGCTGATTATGCACCTTTAACCTTTCTAGAGGAACCATATCGTTTATTCAGCAGTATGTTTTTTCATTTTGGCATCTTGCATCTGATGATGAATATGTGGGCACTGTATATTTTTGGTGATGTGGCTGAAAAAACCTTTGGGAAATTTTATTTTTTAGGGCTGTATGTATTGGCTGGATTAATGGGCAGTCTGCTCAGTGGTTACTTGGATATTCGCAACAGTTATGAATTTTTACAGCACTTTGATCAAAAACTGATTCCGCATGTATCCGCAGGAGCATCGGGAGCAGTGATGGGCTTAGGGGGGGCTTTAACCCTACTTTCTTTGTTCCCGCCCACCCCAAACCAAAGATTCGTTCTGGATAAAAGATCGCTATTAACTGTTCTTGCCATCAACTTAGCATTTGGTTTTCTTGCTTCTGGAATCAACAATGCTGCGCATATTGGCGGGATGTTAATGGGAGCTGTCATGGCTTTGGCCTGGTATGTTTCGCAGCGTATGAAAGCAGCAACGGCTGTAAATCTCATCATTGTGATTTTAGGTATGGCTTTCATTTATGCATTCTATCTGTATTGCCAGCATCTAGTGGGTCCGATTACTCCACTTTGGCAAGAGGCGGTTTCACAAATGCGAGCGCAATTTCAGTTTTAGTCCACAGCATGTATCTCAAAATTAGTGACTCACATTTGAATGTTTATTTTAGAGTATTCGTACATTCATCGTAATTAAGCAGAGTTTTAATTGAAACAGGCTCAGCAAAGTGAGCCTGTTTTTTACCTTCACTTCACAATATCCAGAAACTGGAATCGTCAAAGTAGACAGAGGATTTTGGTTCAATCACTTCATTTTAATTCAGCTCCCTTAAACTCTGTAAGGGTGGAATCTCTGACAAATAGCTTAAACGGTATCTTCCAATGACTGCGCATAAGACTGCCATCAAAATAGGGAGAATAAGCCAAATTTCCCAATGAAACTGTAAAGTCATCTCCATACGATAACTGGCAATCGCACTGATCACCTCAGCAAAGAAGCATGAAACAATCCCTGCCAAAAGCCCAATAAAACCTATCTCCATACTCATCATACGTTTTAATTGGCGTTTTGAGCTTCCAAATGAACGTAACAATGCAACTTCTCTTTTACGCTCATCCATCAACAAGTTAATGCAAGCAATCAAAACAAGAAAACCTGATAAACTGACCAAAACAGCCAATACTGTAATAATTTTTACCAAGACAGCAACCAGTTGTTTAATTTCATCAAAAATCAAAGACACATCAATAAACACTGTATTTGAAAATTGTTGGATTAAGCTGACCATTTTGCCTTTGTCTGCTGCCGGGACATAAAAACTTCCTAAATAACTTCCTGCATTTTCATCCAATGTTTTGGGTGTAAAAATAAAGAAGAAATTTGGGCTAAAACTTTGCCATTGAACAGTACGTAAATTTACGACCTGAGCTTGCAGGTTTCCTTCAGGCAAACTAAAGGTTAAACGATCTCCAATCTTGATACCCAACTCTTCCGCCAATTTTGCTTCGACCGAAACTTGCCCAACTTCCGTCAATTCAGACTGCCCCGCAACAATGATATTATCCTGTGGGTAATGATCTGCCTGGGTTAAATTTAGCTCACGGCGTAATGAATTATTACTTTTTATCAACGATTCAGGAAAAGCCTGACCATTTTTAGCCAGTAAGCGCCCTTTGACATTGGGATATAGCGGTGTACTTTTCCAGTGCTGTTGTGCCAACTGCTGTTTAAATGCTTCAAGTTCAAATGGAGGCAAACCATAAATAAACTGATTTGGCGTGCCTTCAGGCAACTGTTGCTGCCAACGCTCCAATAAATCAGTGCGTAATACAGCCAATACGGTAATTAAACTCAAACCCAATGCCAATGCTGTGATTTGCAAAGCTGTTTGGGAAGGTGTCCGAATATAGGCAGACAAGCCACTTTTCATCGCTTTCAGCGCCTTTAATACTGCCCAGACCACAGCATACAATAACCCCGTTAATACAATGACCGCCCCCATCACCACTGCCGTCAGGGTTAGATTCTCCGTCAATACCAAGCTAAAAATAATCAGACTGATTAAACCTGTCGCCATCATCCATAATATTGAACCTGCTGTTTTTTCCTGTTGGCGAATAACACGTATCGGAGGTGTGTTGAGCAATTGCCATAAACTCGGCAAGATAAAACCAATCAGCACAATTGCACTGGTGAAAATTGCAATCGGCAATGGACCTGAAAATATCTGCCAAATTGAAAACTGTAATTCGAGATTAGGAATCATTTGTAACATAAGCTGTAGCAATGAATAACCTAAAACCAGCCCCAATAGACTGCCAATCACGATCGCAATCAAAATTACCACTGACAATAGACTTAAATAAGCTTGGAAAATCTGTCGTTTACTTGCCCCCATACAACGCATTAAGGCGATATGATCTTGATTCTGCTGTACATAGCGTTGACTGGTGAGTGCAATTGCTAATCCACATAGAAGAATCGTCAGAATATTTGCCAGTTGTAAAAAAGTATCCAGATTTTCAATCGGTTTTAATAACCGTGAATTGCCTTCATCTGCATTACGCAGCCTTAAATTACTCTGCGCATCCAACGCTTGATCTGTATTTTGTAGGTCTTGAGGAGATTGTTCTGACTGAGCAGGAAGTCGCTGAACTTCTGATGTTGCCTGTCTAGTATCTAAGGCAGTCGAGTATTCCTGCTGACTGGATATAAGTTGCTGACTACTCTTTTGTTTTTCTTGTGCTATGAATGTTTTAAAAAATGCTTGATAGGCTTCAATCGACTGTTTCTCACCCGCCATCAACAACCGGTATTCAATCCGACTGCCGATCTGAATCGCTCCTGTTTTTGCGATATCGGCTTGAGCAATAATCACTGTCGGTGAAAATGCAGAAAAACCCAACTCTTGGTTCGAATCGTGTTCAATGATGCCCGTAACTTTAAATTGACCATTGGCAATTTGAACTTGATCACCGAGATTGAGCTTCAACAATTCTTGAGCCCGTTTACTGAGCCAAATTCCACCTCGCTGTAACGGCTGTTGCGGGCGAATCCTTAACTCTCCCCGTAAAGGAAATGCTTGATCAACGGCTTTGACATTGACCATCACAAATTGATCATGAGTCGATGCCATAGAACTGAACATCGTAACATGTGACTGTTTTAACTTGAGTTGCTCAGCTTCTTTCAACCACTGAGGGTCGATTGGATTGGTATCACTCAGCACTAAATCAGCAGCTTGCATTTTTGCTGCCTGTAAAGTAACGGCCTGCTTAACCTGATCATTACTGAATTTTAATGCAGTGGTCGCGCTAATAGCCAAACTCAATGCAACAATCAGTAAATAAATGCCTGAGCTGGCAAAACTTTGCCGAAATAGCGGCTTAAAAAGGTTCAACATTTACACCACCTCAACACGCTGTGAGGATTGTAAATGTTCTATCAAATGACCATCTTTTAACTCATAATGACGCTGACATTGTGCTGCCAGTTGTGGGTTATGCGTCACCAAAACCAAGGTCGTTCCCAATGCTTGATTTAAGCTAAACAATAACTGCTCAATCTCGGATGCAGTATGTTCATCTAAGTTGCCTGTAGGTTCATCAGCAAAAACAATCTGAGGTTCTGAAATCAGCGCCCGTGCAATCGCAACACGCTGTTGTTCTCCCCCTGACAATACTTTAGGCGTTTGTTGGCTTTGACGTGCCAAACCCACTTTCCCCAATAAATCGAGAGCTTTTTGCTCTGCATGTAGATAATTAAAATCGGCTTGTAAACGAAGAGGCAACATGACATTTTCTAAAGCAGACAAATGTGGCAACAACTGAAAAGACTGGAAAACAAAACCGATATGTTTTAGGCGCACCAAAGCCCGTTGCTCTTCATTTAAATGTTCAATGCGCTCGCCACATACACTGAGCTGCCCTGTAGTTGCCTGATCTAATGTCGCCAGAATACCCAATAAAGTTGACTTACCCGAACCCGAGCGTCCTGTAATTGCAACCTGTTCACCTGCATAAATATCGAGACTGAGATTTTCAAAAATTGTAAGCGTTTGATGCGGTAATTCTATCTTTTGTGTAAGTTGCTGTGCAGAAATTATCACTTGTGGCATGATGGAAGAAGTTGAAGCATCCTGAACCTTAGACATTGTAAAGTACCTTATATATGCAAATCAAAACGTTGTTAAATTTGAAAATGATGAAAAGCGCTTTTCATTGTTTATTTTTTAGCATGATCTGTCTGTTGCCCGTTAGTAGTTTTGCAAAAACGATCATGATTTTAGGTGACAGCATAAGTGCGGGCTACGGTTTAAATCCACAACAAGGCTGGGTGACTTTGCTCCAGCAACGCTTAAATCAGCAATTTCCCAAACAGCATCAAGTGGTTAATGCCAGTGTCAGTGGAGAAACCACCAGTGGTGCTTTGGCACGTTTACCCAAATTATTACAAAGTCATAAACCTGATGTGGTCGTGATTGAGTTGGGCGGCAATGATGGTTTACGTGGTCAACCACCCCAAATGATTCAAAAAAATCTTGCTCAATTAATCCAACAAAGTCAAAAAAGCCAAGCCAAGGTCGTATTGTTGGGTATGAAGATTCCACCCAATTATGGCGCAGCTTATAGCCAGGCTTTTGAAAAAAACTACCAGACCTTAAGCCAGCAGTACAACGTAAAACTGTATCCCTTCTTTATGAATGGTATTGCAGGCAATAAAAATCTCATGCAAAAGGACTTAATCCATCCCAATGCTGCCGCCCAAAAAATCCTATTAGATAATGCTTATCCTTTGATTCGAGGCGCACTTTAAGATTAAGACGTTCCAATTGAATTCAGGCACGGAAGCCTTTGATGATAAAATATAAAATAATTATAATATACAAACAATTAAATATAACATATGGTCAACTATTAAAAATAAACCCTTAATCGCTCCTTGCCTTTCAGGTTAAATCAGGTATAACAGAATCTATCCTTTCTTTAATATGCGTTTTAAATGATGAGCAATTCTAATAATCTCAATCATCAAATGACTTCATTTCAATTTAGCCCTCAAACTGCACTTTATACCCATACCTTTACATTGATGGCATTTTTGGCAGCTTCAAGCGCACCTACCCCCTTATATCGTCTTTATCAACAACAGTTTCACTTTTCACCCGTTTTATTAACCTTAATTTTTGCAACTTATGCTTTTGCTTTATTGGCAACATTATTGGTAATGGGTTCATTGTCAGATTATGTTGGGCGTAAACCTGTTATTTTTACCGCACTCTTTTTACAGATTATTTCTATGGGGTTTTTTCTTTTTTCCTCAAATATTGAAATGCTGTTTATTGCCCGAGCCTTGCAGGGTGTCGCCACAGCTTTGGCTGCTTCAACCTTTGGCGCAGCTTTACTAGATTTAAGCAAAACTCATGGTTCATTAATCAACAGTATTTCTCCTATGTTGGGTATGGCAATCGGCATGCTCATGACTTGTATCGTGTTAGCAATGTCGACGCATGCATTGACTTTAATTTTTGAAATATTCATTTTTATTTTCTTCTGTACCTTATGTATCGCTTATTTTAGCCCGGAGACGGCTGAAAAACGGCGTGGAGCATTTGCATCACTTAAACCACGTCTTACAGTTCCGCCACAAGCACGTAAAGCACTTTGGATTGTTAGCCCAATCAATATTTCTTTATGGATGGTCAGCGGCTTTTTCTTGTCTTTAATGCCCTCGCTATTGGCCCACGCTTTTAAAGTCCAATCAGCATGGCTCAATGGTATGATGTTTATTACCTTGACCATTTCAGGTGCAATCGGAATTTTAACCCTTCGCAGTGCGAAAACACTTCACATCTTAACGACTGGCGCACTGAGTATTCTCTTAGGCGCAGCCATTATTTTATCGGGTATTCACTTCTCTCTTACATTCTTATTATTTATGGGTTCGGTGGTGACCGGGGTTGGATTTGGGACAGGATTTATGGGTGCAATCCGCACGGTGATGCCATTGGCTTTACCTGAACAACGTGCTGGGTTGATGGCAACATTTTATGTTGAGAGCTATTTAGCGTTTAGTATACCAGCCATTATCGCGGGATATTTTGTCAGCCATGCTGGTCTTACTTTTACTGCTGATATTTATATTCTCATGATTATTTTATTAGCGTCTCTGGCTCTTTTGTTTGCATTCAAACATCGAAAAAATGTAATTTAAAACAGTATTCGATTTGCTCAAACAGGCATCATTCTCCCATCATGTTTAACAGTAATATTTGAAATCAGTGACTTAACCTGAGTCATCCAGAAATATTTCTAAAACACTTGTGCAGCTGGATTCCTTGCTTTCTTTTCATATGCTTAGCAAACTTGTTCATAGCAGCATTAAACAGCTGTTGAGCATCTTCCTCACCAATTTCATCTTTACACGCTGTGCAGGGTTGGAAATGAGTTTAACTGTTTACGCTAACCCCATTGAATCTGTGCTTTTATTGATCTGGCATACCCATAAACAATCTGTTTACACTAATTTTCTTTTCCTTTTTTAGGCATGAATGCGCTAAATTAGGTTAAACATGAAATTTTTCCCATAAACATCCTGTTGGATTTTCCGCATCAACTTAGAAATAAAAAACCGACTTGACATATCACTAAATCATGGCTTTTCGTTTCATCATTTTCTGATTTTTTCACACTGCTTACCTCAACACAAAAGCCATATGTTGCTGATTAGCCGCTAATTATTCTTTACCAACCGCAATTCAATATCTTCAAAATTGATAATATTATTTTTAGAATCAACTAATTTTAACTTAACCAATTCATGATCATTTTTGCTAAAAACTTTAACTACATCTTTATTTTCATGGATAAAATTCCCACCTGATTCAAGCATAGCAAGTAAGACGATATTTAGACTTTTTCCTTTTGGAGTTAGTAAATACTCTTTACGCTCTCTATCTCCTTCCATTTTATAAATCGATAACGAAAATATATCTTCCTGAATGAGATGTTTTAAGCGATTGGATAATACTTGTTTTGATATGCCAGTATTTTCAATAAACGTACTGAATTTAGTGACACCATAAAAAGCCTCCCGTAAAATGAGAATTGTCCATTTATCACTCAATACCTCAGAGATCTTGAAGATACCACATACTTCAAATGGGAATTGAAAATCCGAAAAACTTTGGTTTGACATTTTTGAAAACTCTTATTAACCTAGGTCTACATAAAAGACTCAGATAGGATGTAGAACGTTATGCCTTTCATCAATATTCAGACAATTGAAGGCTTACTAGACGAAAATAGCAAAGCTGAACTATTTAAAAGAATAACAGAATTATTCATCGAGATTGAAGGTAAAGGCAATCCTTCTTTCCAAGAACATATCTGGATTCGGATTGATGAATATCCTCCTGAACAATGGCAACTTGGGCGAATGAGACCGACAAAAGAAATGATTGACTTTATTTCCAAAAATGCCTGATGCAAATAAAATTTTAAAAACAGCTAAAAAAACCTTTAATTCTAATGGTTTTTTTTACGTTGAATGGAATGAAGCTCATTCATTTTTTTCATTATCTGTTTAATTCCCTCTATCAATACTCTGCTTCATGATACGTTCTGACTGTAAATATACATTAAATAAAAAAAGGCGCATCAATCGCCTTTTAATTAAATATAATTCAATAATTTACAAAAATAAATTGCATTAATGTTGCACTTCATATTTTTATCTATTGAAATTTATATTTGATGATTTTTTAATTGCCTCTTCTAAATATTGAGATTCTACATACTCAATGGTTTCCAATCCTTTAATACCCAATGAATCATCTATCTCTCTACCTTCTGAGTCGTATCGTTTAGACTCACCTTCAATATCCATTGATACGTAATGAAGGTTGCCTTTCCCATCATAACAAGACTGTTTAAATTCATAAGGGTTATTGGGATCGCGAAGCTCAGTCACAATCTTATTAATAAGAATGAACTCATCGCCAACCAACTTATAATCTTCTAGTGTCAAACATTGATTTTCTGGGTCTTTTATATGGTTCCTATATGCTACCTTTCTATATTCAGCACCAACAAATATTACTGTTGAATAAACATTGCGCTGAAAAGATTCTTCATCTAATCGCTCAAGAATAGGTACACCATTTTTATCTTGATACGTTATACGGAACGGACCAAATGAATTAGAAAAACATACTTTTTTAACCGAAAACTTTTTAGAATATTCACTAATAGTCACATTAATCATTTAAATAACCTTAAGAATGTAGTCCAGGTTGAGAAGGTGGCTCTTTATTTACCCAATAATTTGCTTTAGGTGTTGCAGGACATCCAGCATTAGACGCTGTTTTAATAGTAGCTCTAAGAACACCTTGCGCATATTTATATTGACTCACATGCCCATCCCAAGAGCCTTTATTGTTCCCATTCAATATAAATGGGTTAGATACTTCTTTGTGATTGATATAAAGATTAAATCTGTCTTTATATAATTCCTCATACCGCCATTCAACCATGGCAGCTTTACTATTCATTTTTAAATTATGATTTTTACATTTCTCATCACTATTTCTCTCAAACGCATCCTCTATTTCTTTTGCTTTTGTAGCATCATTCTCCGCTTCACTAACCATTGTCTGAGCTGCTGCTAATGTAACAGCTTGAGCATCAGTGTTTCCTATTTCAGCGTTGTTGATGATTTCTTGGGAGACTACGTCGAATGGGAGGTTTTTTTCTTCTATTTTTTTAATTTTTATAATATCAAAACCAAAATCCACAGCATAAACAGGAGAATATGTATAGATCCAACAAGTTCCATAGGTTCCATTTGAAGAAATAGTTATATTTCTAAGTGATGAATCTGGGTATGCTTCAGATTTAACTTTATTTAAGCGCCATGAACAATATTCTTCCGCTGTATCAAATAATGAATCACCAAGCCCTTTGTATTGTTTTATACCTTCAATTTCGGTTTTGAATTTAACACTATTGTTCGCTGGATCCATCACCCAATCAATGCCATCTAATAGCTCATCGACTGCAAAAGTAAGAGCTGCTCCACCAAGACCTGCTCGAAGTATTTTTGAAACTTGCGAAACGTTTGGAGTGATCAATGCTTTAGATTCGGTGGCAACTCCACCTACCATTCTGGACGCATTAACGACAGTTGATGCACCTTCAGATGCATAGCCATTAACAACCCACTGTCCAAATGATGGAGCACTTAATGCGCTTGACGACGCTGCCATACGATAATTAACAGATGCTGTTGAACTTTGTAAAGTCGATTGAGATGTATCATTTTGGTCTGTGTCACCACAACCAGTTAACCCCATTAGAACTGCTAAAAATAATAATTTTTTCATTTATTTCCCATTATTTTCAGATAGTTTATTTGACTTATTGTTGTAAAACTATCTAAAGGTTAAAAAATTTAGTAATAGTGATTGTTGAAGATTTGGAATATAGCTCCTAAATCCTGGTTCTTTCACGAACTACACCCTTTTTACTTATTGATATATTGTCTCGGTATTCTTCTAAAGCATTTCTAAAAAGGATATGATCATAATCACCTTTCTTTTCATTTTTTAGTTTCAATTCTAATTCTTGCGCCCATGCTTTTGCATCTCTCATGGTTGTAAAGGTTTGAGACTGTGATGGGTGAGGCTTGATTCTAACAGTAGCGGTTATGCCCTTTTTTCTTTTTTTGATATGTTGCCATTCTAATTTAAATCCTGTTGCAATGTTGCACTTAATTTCTAAAATCATTGTATTTCAAATCAAATGGGTTCACAAATTCAATTTTAAGCCATTGTTATTAATTACTTTAAAAAAAAGGCGCATCAAGCGCCTTTTGATGGTACTTACAGTTAAGCAGGAATATCACGAACAGAAGCATTGCGAATCGCT
Organism: Acinetobacter sp. Res13-Abat-PEC15-P4-01; assembly: GCF_015676285.1. Classification (NCBI taxonomy): domain Bacteria; kingdom Pseudomonadati; phylum Pseudomonadota; class Gammaproteobacteria; order Moraxellales; family Moraxellaceae; genus Acinetobacter; species Acinetobacter sp. Res13-Abat-PEC15-P4-01. Next base: position 229,697 of record NZ_JADAIN010000037.1, read on the forward strand.
TCTTTTAAAGCCTCATAACCGTGAATTGGTGGGAATTGAGGGAACTCACGAATCACATTTTCAGGTGCATCGAATAAAAAGCCATGATCAGCTTCACCCAACATTGTCGTATCATTGTAAGAGTCACCTGCTGCAATCACACGAAAGTTTAAACCATGCAATGCTTTTACAGCTTGACGTTTTTGATCTGGCTGGCGCAACTTATATGCTGTAATCATGCCATTTTCATCAGTTTCCAACTTATGGCAGAAAATTGTTGGCCAACCTAATTGCTGCATCAACGGATGGGCAAACTCATAGAATGTATCTGAAAGGATAATCAATTGGAAATGTGTGCGAATCCACTCAACAAACTCTTTTGCACCAGGAAATGGTCCCATATCTGCAATCACAGCTTGAATGTCGTTTAAACCCAAACCATGTTGTTTCAATATGTTTAAACGCTGAGTCATCAACACATCGTAGTCAGGAATATCACGCGTTGTTGCTTCTAATTCTTTGATCCCTGTTTTCTTTGCAAAATTGATCCAGATTTCTGGAACCAATACACCCTCAAGATCAAGACATACGATTTCCATGGGTTCTCCCAAATGTCGGTTAAAAATTTTGCGCTTATCATAGCACTAAAGTTTTAAGAAAATGCTGAAAGTTTTCTAAACTCAATTCATTTTGAATCATCATGGATAATCTTATCAGTACAACTCATCCATTATGCAGGAACTGCATCTACATTAACTCCCCCTACCGGAAGTGTTACTGTTAAACTTATTAAAAGCGACAACAAAGATACCGTATCGTAGAGACAGATAAAAAATTAATTTAGGCAAATCACATCATGAAAAAAATAGCCCTGTTTCTATTGAGTTGTGCATGTTTTAACGTACATGCAGATTACAACTTACTGGACTATACAAATTGTAGTGCTTTAGATCTCAAACATGCACAAATCGGTCTTTCATTAAAAGATATTTCTGAGGATTATATCTATCGTACGCAGAAATACTCATTTCTAAGCGTACCTATAGCAAAAGGCAATGAAAACTACTGTCTGATCATCAATGATAAAAATAAGGTCATTGTTGACGCTATTCCCAAAATGATTTCAAATCTGTGCGGTGGAATGTGGGATAAGAAAGAACATACACCGGTTTGGATCGACGATACTGCCGGGAGTAGGGGGTTAGTCACATATTTTCATTACAACAGTTCAGATGCTCTAAAAAATATCAATAAAAACAATAAATCAGAAATAAAACAACAGATTGCAATACTCCAATGCCAACTTTCCTTCTATACCATTGATGATGTAATTGAACTCAATGACACAGCATTCTATCTATATCAATTGGGCTATCATCAAGCATCCCTAAAAATACTCAAAAAAGTCATAAAACTTGATCCAAACAGAACAGTCGCATATCTAAACACAGCCGATGTTTATGTAGCATTAAATAATCAGCGTCTAGCAAAACAGAATTATTTGATTTATGCCAATAACATGAAAAAAGCCGGATTAACTCAGCAGATTCCCAAGAGAATATTGAAATACTTATAAATGAGGACTGCGAGATAGCTTCACAGTGAGCTTAAAACAAAACCTTCGTGTAAAATGAGCCAGTAAATCATTGGGACATGACGGCATGTGCTTCTAGTAGAATTATGCTCCCTTTATCCATGTTCTATGGGGTATCTTCTTTACTCTATACTCAAACTGAATACAGCTATTAAATCTTTTTTATTCATAAGCATTTTAATTAATCTGCTAAGCACAATATTTCATTTACTTTAAAATATACGCACATCTCAAAGATAACATTCACACAAAATTGAATTGCTTTAATTTTTGCTAAAATGCCTAAATTGAAATATCTTTTAGAATGTTGATGAACAACATAGCTTCAAGCTAACTGCCAGGAGCAGACATGACCGCCATTCCCACTATAGATCTTGTTGATGCTCTAGCAACAGAGTATGCAGACAAATCCCCTTCTGAAATTTTAGAGCTTGCACTTTCACAAGAAGGTGAAATCGCTATTTCATTTTCTGGCGCAGAAGATGTTGTTCTGATTGATATGGCACATAATTTAGGGAAACCATTTCGTGTATTCAGTTTAGATACCGGACGTTTACATCCTGAAACCTATCAATTTATTGACACTGTTCGTAAGCACTACGGCATAAAAATTGAGATTTGCTTTCCTGAATCAGATGCGGTTCAGCAATTGGTTAATGAAAAGGGTTTATTCAGTTTCTATCAAGATGATCATAAAGAATGTTGCGGTATCCGAAAGGTACAACCCTTACGTAAAAAACTGGCCACTTTAGATGGTTGGATTACAGGTCAACGTAAAGATCAAAGTCCGGGAACACGTACAGCGATTCCTGTCATTCAAGCTGATGCAGGTTTTTCAGGTGAAGGAAAACAGTTAATCAAATACAATCCTTTGGCCAATTGGTCCAGTGCAGATGTTTGGAACTATATCCGCATGATGGAAATTCCTTACAACCCCTTACATGAAAAAGGTTTTATTTCAATCGGTTGTGAACCCTGTACGCGACCAGTACTTCCCAATCAACATGAACGCGAGGGTCGTTGGTGGTGGGAAGAAGCAACGCATAAAGAATGCGGTTTACATGCAGGCAATCTTCAAAAATAATGGTAAAAAAAAAGTCATTAAATTTAATGACTTTTTGTAAACCTTACATTCATCGAAATGCTTGGATTTTATGTCTAAAAAAGTTTTATACTATTTACTCGGTTCTATAATTCTAACAATCTAACACTCACAAATGAGTTGTTGTAGAAATTGCAGTGAGGCAATCCAAGACCATGCGCCCATTACACCCTATTGATTTCATTTTTTTAAATTTAGAAAAACGACAGCAACCGATGCATGTTGGTGGATTGTTCTTATTTCAAATACCTGAACATGCACCCTCAACGTTTATACAAGACCTTGTCGCTGATATTCGCAATTCAAAGTCTATTCCTGTTCCTCCATTTAACAATCGTCTTAATGGTTTATTTTGGGATGAAGATGAAGAATTCGATATTGATCATCATTTCCGTCATATCGCCCTGCCTCATCCGGGACGTATTCGTGAATTATTGGTTTATATTTCACAAGAACATAGCGCGCTGATTGACCGTGCAAAACCGCTTTGGACTTGCCATATCATTGAAGGGATCGAGGGCAATCGTTTTGCCATGTATTTTAAAATCCATCATGCAATGATTGACGGTGTTGCAGGTATGCGTCTCTTAGAAAAATCATTCTCTAAAGATGCGCACTCAAAAACCATTGTTCCACCATGGTGTGTTGAAGGAAAACGTGCCAAACGTCTTAAAGAAACCAAACTTGGACGGGTCAAAAAAGTATTTTCCGCATTAAAAAACCAAGTTGAAGCTGCCCCGAAAGTTACTCAGGAGCTGTTTCAAACTGTTTTTAAAGAAATGGGCAAGAACCCTGACTATGTTTCAAGTTTTCAAGCACCGAGTAGTTTATTTAACCAACGGGTAAGTTCTTCTCGGCGTTTTGCAGCACAATCTTTTGAACTTGATCGCTTTAGAAACATCTCAAAAGCACTGGGTGTAACCATCAATGATGTTGTACTTGCAGTGTGTTCGGGCGCTATTCGGGATTATCTAATCACCCAAGACGCCTTGCCTAAAAAACCTTTGATTGCCATGGTGCCTGCCTCATTACGTGATGACGATTCGGATATGAGCAATCGCATCACCATGATTTTGGCAAATTTAGGTACCCATAAAGAAGATCCTTTAGAACGCTTAGATATCATCAAACGCAGTGTACAAAACGCCAAGAATCGCTTTAAACGCATGAGTTCAGATCAAATTCTGAATTATAGTGCTTTTGTTTTTGGTGCTGCAGGTATCAACATTGCATCAGGGCTTATGCCCAAGCGTCAGGCTTTTAATGTGATTATTTCCAACGTACCGGGTCCAAGAGAACCTTTGTACTGGAATGGTGCTAAGCTGGATGCACTCTACCCAGCATCCATCGTACTCGATGGTCAGGCATTGAATATTACCATGACCAGTTATCTGGATAAATTGGAAGTGGGTTTAACAGGTTGCCGTAAGTCATTGCCGAAGTTGCAAAATCTACTGACCCATTTAGAGAATGAGATTCAGAAATTTGAACAACTGATTACGCAAAAAAATGCCATGGAAAAATTTGTTGAACCACCCGTTGAAAAAAACGACGATACGCCAGTCTATACACAAGATATTATGGTTCAGTCAAATACAGTAGAGAAGCCTGCTTAGGCTTTTCAATCTTCACTGAACGGATGATTTCTTATTGATCATTAGATTTGAGTGATATAAAAATTTAATTCTATAAAAAATTAAGGGGCTTATTGATGCCCCTTAATCTTTAACATTACGACATTTATTGAGTAATTGGTGACAGACATTTACAACCATGTCTTTGGTAATTTTCACTTCTTGACCATTGTCATCCAACATTACACATGTATTCTTAGGTTGGTTTTCTAATACATGCTTTATACCGCGACTTATTAATTGTTCACTTACGCTCATTTTATGACCTCACTTGCTAAGACTGGTAGGGAGAGAGTCTTTGGCTACCTTTGCAATCTAGTATTGTGAAATCAGCTTAAAAAGTAAAATTTCAGATGTAACAACTGTTTAACGACATCCTGTTACAATTTTAACTTAAAATGATATCGTATTGCTCTTGCGTGTATAAATTTTCAACCTGAAATTTAATCACACGGTTAATAAAATGCTCCAAATCCGCGACAGCCGGGGCTTCTGCTGTTAACAGCCGATCAATCACAGAGGGATGACCGATAACAGTAAAGCCACTCTGAGATTCATAAGCGCGTGTATATCGAAGAATTTCTCGAAAAATTTCGTAACACACTGTCTCTGCTGTTTTTACAAATCCACGCCCCTGACAGGTTGGACATGATTCACATAACAAATGTTCCAACGATTCACGGGTACGTTTGCGTGTCATTTCCACCAAACCCAGTTCAGAGACTTGGGTAATTTTAGTCTTGGCATGATCACGCTCAAGCATTTTCTCAAACTGGTTCATGACTTCTTCGCGATGCACAGCTTCCTGCATATCAATGAAATCAATAATAATAATGCCACCCAAATTACGTAACCGTAACTGACGTGAAATCACCTGTGTGGCTTCCATGTTGGTTTTGAAGACAGTATCCTCAAGGGTACGACCGCCCACATAAGAACCTGTGTTGACATCAATCGTGGTCATTGCTTCCGTCTGGTCAATCATCAAATAACCACCAGACTTTAATGCAACCCGAGTTTGTAATGCTTTTTGAATGTCTTCTTCAACATTGTACAAATCAAACAATGGACGTTCACCAGGATAGTGTTGCAAGCGGCTCCCCATGCTTGGAACAAACTCTGCCACAAACTCTTGTAACTTCGCATGTATTTCACGTGAATCGACATAAATCGTTGCCGTGTCTTCATTTGCTAAATCACGAATCACGCGTTGAGGTAAAGGGAGTTCTTCGAAAATCAGTGAAGGAACCGCAATAATTTTCTGCTTTTTCTGAATAAATTCCCAAAGCTTAGCTAAATAAGCCATGTCCTGTGCAATGGATGCTTCATCAATTCCATCAGCTGCTGTACGAACAATGACTGAACCAGGAAGCTTATGCTCTTCTTGAATCCTTTCAATCATTGAACGCAAGCGATCGCGTTCTTCTTCAGACTCTATCCGTTGTGAAACGCCAATATGACTCCCATAGGGCATCAAAACCAGATAGCGTGAAGGAATAGAAAGATCAGTACTGAGTCGTGCACCTTTAGTACCCAGCATGTCTTTCATCACTTGTACTGTCAGAATCTGACCGGGTTGCAATAGTTCAAAAACATTCGGCGTAGGCTGATTACGTGGCCAAATCATATCATTGATATGTAAAAATGCGGTGCGTGACAAGCCAATATCCACAAAAGCAGCCTGCATCCCGGGCAGGACACGCACGACCTTTCCTTTGTAAATATTACCGACCAACCCTCGTTTAACAGTTCGCTCAACAAATAATTCATTGACCGTACCATTTTGAATTAACGCCACACGACACTCCATAGGTGTGACGTTAATCAGTAACTCGTCAGACATAATTCAACTCAAAACATTATAAAAATTCTTTTTTGCAGTTAATTTAGTGCCTCAACTGCATTGATCTAGACGATCAAGTAATTGTATCGTTTCATGTAATGGTAGCCCAACGACATTGCTATAACTACCATTAATCCGTGTCACATATTTCGCGGCAATGCCTTGGATTGCATATCCACCCGCTTTGCCCAAAGGTTCACCTGTAGCCCAATACGCTTCCATATCACTGAGCGTTAAAGCTTGAAACTCAACTTCTGTACGAACCACGGTACTCAATAATTGATTGGCATTTGCAACACAAACACCTGTCAGCACCTCATGTTTCTGCCCTGACAATAATGTCCAAATTTCAAAAGCATGCTGTTTGGATGCTGGTTTACCGATAATTTGATCGGCAAAAACCAAACTTGTATCCGCAGCAATAACCGTAGCTTGCGGATACAAGCTTAAAACGGCTTGTGCTTTATTTTGAGCCAAACGTGATACATAGCGATCAATCTGCTCATGTTTATATACAGATTCATCAACATCCGGGCTATGCGTGTCAAAGTTCAAGCCCAACTGTAACAGCAGTGCTTTACGCCTTGGCGAGCTTGAAGCAAGAATTAAATGCGCCATCTTTTCAATAAGTAGTAAAGAATTGGCCAGCAAAAAATACTGGAGACCAAAGTTTGCCAATGACGTGTTATTGAAAAATGTGTTCCTGCCATCACTTGTGCCATAAAGGTAAAGGTTAAATGTGCAAGAATTGCCAGCATACTGATCACCCAAAGGTTACTAAATGTCAGCACACGTCTCTCACGAATAAAATAACGCGTTAAAAAAGCAATCAGTACATAACTTAATGCATTCATGCCCAATGGTGCATCCAACAAAAGATCGGTGAACAGACCCAACGTAAATGCAAACCAGATCCCACACCAAGTTGGCTGACAAAGCACCCAAAATAGCATGATTAAAAACATATACAGTGGACGCCATCCCGCTATTGCATAGGACATCGGATAAACCACGAGAATCGAAGCAATCACGATCGAAACAATGATGATCCATAGCGGATCCTTACGCTGTTTTTCTGATGGCAGTTTTTTAGCGATCAACATTTGGCTGCTCCATCGCTAATGAATCCGAGAAAAGTACCACAACATGATGCCCACCTGCCAACTGTGCAGCTGGAACAACATCGATTTGTGCAAACTCTCCAGTATTATGCCGCATTACTTTAGACACAGTACCGACCAAATAACCTGCTGGAAAATGCTGACCTAAACCAGAACTATAAACCTTGTCACCCACTTTGATGTTAGCACTTGTTGGAACATATTCCATTTTCAAATGCCCTAAATCGCCTGTACCTGTCACAATGGCTCGCATACCTGAGCTTTCAAGACGGACTGATAAAGAATGTTCTTTATCAGAAAGCAGCATGACACGGCTACTGTGCGGATAAACGTTGATGATCTGCCCCATGATCCCTTTATCATCTAAAACAGTCTGACCGACTTTAAGATGATTTGCTGAACCACGGTTGATGATAATGATATGACGCAATGGATCGGCATCCGTTCCAATCACTTCGGCAATCTCCATACGTCCGTCAATAATTAACGGTGTATCGAGTAATCCTCGCAATCGGGTATTCTCGGCAGAAAGTTCTGAGAGTTTTTGCAGACGCACTTGAGCCTGAAGCAATTCAGCTTGCATCGCAGTATTTTCACGACGCAACTGAGCTTCAGATTTTGTTTGTTGATTCAGCCATTCTTTCGACAATACAGGATAACTTGCTAAGGCATAAATTGGATTATATGCCGCGTACAAGACCTCTCTTGCAGGTTGAATCACTTGAGGCATGCGCCAGTTAAAGAACAACACTACCAGGCAAGTGATGACCGCAATGATAAAAGAGCGAAAAGATGGCGGTTGTCTTGAAAAGAGATTCGGTTGCACCGCCTCATCCTTAAACTTAATCGAGTATAGTTTAGCCTACAAAAAGCATATCATGGTTTGGATTGTCAAAGAATTCCAAGACTTTTCCACCGCCACGAGTCACACAAGTTAAAGGATCTTCAGCAACAACAACAGGTAAGCCTGTCTCTTGAGCAAGTAATTTATCCAGGTTACGCAGTAATGCTCCACCACCTGTTAAAACGATTCCGCGTTCAGCAATATCTGAAGATAATTCTGGGGGCGTTTGTTCAAGTGCAGATTTTACAGCAGATACAATACTCTGTAATGGATCAGCAATCGCCTGCGTGATTTCATCAGAAGTCACTGTAATCGCACGTGGAACACCTTCAGCAAGGTTACGACCACGCACTTCAATTTCCAATGTTTTACCGTCTGCGACTGCCATGCCGACTTCTTTTTTGATGGTTTCAGCAGTCGTTTCACCAATTACACAACCATGTGCTTTACGTACATAATTAATAATTTGCTCATCGAAAACATCGCCGCCGATACGTAAAGAATCTGCGTATACACACCCTTGCAAGGAAATAATTGCAATTTCAGTGGTACCGCCACCGACATCAACGACCATAGAACCACATGCTTGCTCTACAGGCATACCTGCACCGATCGCAGCAGCCATAGGCTCTTCGATCAAACGTACATCACGGGCACCAGCATTGAATACAGCTTCACGAATCGCACGGCGCTCTACCAAAGTTGATTTACACGGTACACAGACAACAACACGAGGCGCAGGTGGGAACAGGCGTTTTTCATGCACTTTACCAATAAATTGATTTAACATGGTTTCAGTGACTTCGAAATCAGCAATAACGCCATCCTTCATCGGACGGATTGCAGAAATATTGGCTGGGGTACGACCAAGCATTTGCTTAGCATCTAAACCCACAGCTGCAACAATTTTCTGCGAACCACTGTGACGAATCGCCACAACTGTCGGTTCGTTTAATATAATGCCCCTTCCTGGTGCATAAATAAGTGTATTTGCAGTACCTAAATCAATGGCTAGATCTGGCGAAAACAAGCCAATTAGTCGTTTTAGAATCACGGGTCGTTCTCAGTTTAAACTTTATATGGACGCAAGATGGCAACTTTAACTAAATGTGATGATTTGAACAAGTCAATCGCTTATTATAACGCACGATATTTTGAATTTTTTTAAAACTGATTAGGTGAGACATCATGTCAAGTTCAGATGTTCAGCATTCTGCAGAATTAAATGCACAAACTGTATCGCAAATCGCCAATCTTGCTCGATTGTCGCTTAATGATACGCAATCTGCTGAATATGCTCAAAGTTTAAATAAAATCTTAGGGATGATGGAGACCTTAAAAGCGATCAATACCGAGGGTGTTGAACCGCTTAAGAGCCCATTCGATCATCCGCAGCCACTTCGTCCAGATGTGGTATCGGAAAGCAACCATCGTGAAGAATATCAAGCCATTGCTCCCGCAGTTCAGGATGGTTTGTACCTTGTTCCGAGAGTGATTGAATAATATTTGATCAGTTGAACTTATTTTTAAAAATTAATCGTAAAGAATTGTACTCATGACTGATTTACACCGTTTATCGATTCGTGAAATGGCAGAAGGTTTAAAATCTGCCCAATTTTCATCTCGCGAATTGACTCAACACTATTTAGACCGTATTGCGAAACTTGATGATCGTGTTAACTCGTATGTAACGGTTACTCCCGAATACGCTTTGGCTCAAGCTGATGCTGCTGACAATTTATTAAAAAATGGCACAGCGGGTCCTTTGGCTGGGGTTCCACTGGCACATAAAGATATTTTCTGTACTCAAGGAATTAAAACTTCTGCGGGTTCAAAAATGTTGGATAATTTTATTTCACCTTATGATGCAACCGTTGTAGCCAAAACAAAAGCTGCCGGTTTAGTGACTTTGGGTAAAGTCAACATGGACGAATTCGCCATGGGCTCTACCTCTGAAAGTTCATACTATGGCGCAACCAAAAACCCTTGGAACTTAGAACATGTTCCAGGTGGTTCTTCAGGTGGTTCTGCTGCTGTGGTTGCTGCTGATCTAGCCCCTTTTGCTACAGGTACAGATACAGGCGGATCTATTCGCCAACCTGCATCATTTTGTGGTTTGACAGGTCTAAAACCCACTTATGGTCGTGTCTCTCGTTTCGGAATGATTGCTTTCGCATCTTCCCTGGATCAAGGTGGTCCTATGGCACGTTCGGCTGAAGACTGTGCCTTTTTGATGAACACCATCGCAGGTCATGATGCAAAAGACTCGACATCAGTCAACAAAGAAGTAGATGACTATGTTGCAAACTTGAATGCAACTGCTGTGAAGGGATTACGAATTGGTATCCCGAAACAATACTTCAATGTTCAAGGTCTAGATGCGGACGTCAAGGCACGTGTTGAAGATTCATTGAAAACACTGGAAAGTATGGGCGCAATTTTGGTTGAGATTGATCTCAACATGACTGAAGCTTATGTACCGACCTATTATTTGATTGCACCTGCTGAAGCATCTTCAAACTTGTCACGTTATGATGGGGTCCGCTATGGCTATCGCTGTGAAAACCCAAAGGATATTTTAGATCTATACAAACGCTCTCGCTCTGAAGCCTTTGGTGCTGAAGTACAGCGTCGGATTTTGATTGGTACTTATGCCCTTTCAGCGGGTTATTACGATGCTTATTACGTGAAAGCACAGAAAGTACGTCGTCTCATTCAACAAGACTTCTTAACTGCATTTGAAAATGTTGATGTGATTGCTGCACCATCTGCACCAACGACAGCCTACAAAATTGGTGCAAACCTCAGCCCAACAGAAATGTATCTAGGCGATATCTATACACTTGCTGTGAACTTGGCAGGTTTACCGGCCATCAATGCGCCTGTTGGTTTTGATAAAGACAGCTTGCCTGTAGGCTTACAGCTCATTGGAAATTACTGGTCGGAATCACAACTGCTGTCGATTGTTCATCAATATCAACAAAACACGGACTGGCATACCCAACGTGCAGCAATCGCTGAGGAGAATGCATAATGACTGAAGCTCAAAAGTTAGCACCTTCAAAGTTGATTGACGGTTGGGAAGTCGTGATTGGAATCGAAATCCATACCCAACTCGCAACCCACTCTAAAATTTTCTCAGGTTCGTCAACTGAATTTGGTCAGGATCCGAATACCCAAGCCAGTCTTGTTGATTTGGCTATGCCAGGTGTGTTGCCAGTATTAAACCAGGAAGTGGTTGACCTTGCGATTCGTTTTGGTTTGGGTATTGATGCCTATATCGATCAGGCATCGGTATTTGCACGTAAGAACTACTTTTATCCAGACTCTCCAAAAGGCTACCAAATCAGCCAGATGGACAATCCAATCGTAGGGCTAGGTCATATCGACATTCAGCTTGAAGATGGCACAGTGAAGCGTATAGGTGTAACACGTGCACATTTGGAAGAGGATGCAGGTAAATCAATCCATGATCAATTCGAAGGTATGTCTGGCATCGACTTAAACCGTGCGGGCACACCTTTACTCGAAATCGTGTCTGAACCTGATATGCGCTCTGTGGAAGAGGCTGTTGCTTATATCAAATCCATTCACACTTTGGTGCGTTGGTTAGGGATCTCTGACGGTAACATGGCTGAAGGTTCGTTCCGTGCTGACTGTAACGTGTCATTACGTCGTCCGGGACAGCCGTTCGGTACACGTTGTGAGTTAAAAAACCTCAACTCATTCCGTTTTATCGAACAAGCCATCAATGTTGAAATCCAACGCCAAATGGACATCTTGGAAGAAGGCGGTTCAATTGACCAGGAAACGCGTTTGTTCGATCCGAATAAAATGGAAACACGTTCAATGCGTTCCAAGGAAGAAGCCAACGACTATCGTTACTTCCCTGACCCTGATTTGTTGCCTGTGATCATTGCGGATGAACAAATCGAAGCAGCACGTGCTGCTCTTCCTGAGTTACCGAAAGCACGTCGTGCACGCTTTATCGCAGATTTTGCAGTCACTGAATACGATGCTCATGTATTAACACTTTCTCGTGAATTAGCTGACTTCTATGAAGCGGTTGTTACAGCTTCTGGCGGCGCCGCTCAAGGTAAAGTTGCGGCAAACTGGGTGATGGGTGAGTTCTCAGGCGCTTTGAACAAAGCTGGCTTAGACTTGGCTGACTCTCCTGTTTCTGCTGAACAGCTGGGTGGGATGGTTGCACGTATTGTCGACAACACCATTAGCGGTAAGATTGCCAAGCAAGTCTTTGGCTTTATGTGGGAAGAAGGCAAAACTGCCGATGCCATTATTGCTGAAAAAGGCTTGAAACAGGAAACTGATACAGGCGCAATTGAAGCTATTATCAAAGAAGTACTTGCTGCCAATGAAAAAATGGTTGAAGAGTATAAATCTGGTAAAGAGAAAGCATTTAATGGTCTAGTCGGTCAAGTAATGAAAGCTTCTCGTGGTAAAGCCAACCCTGCTCAAGTCAATGAATTGATGAAGAAATTGATTGGTTAAGTTGCTTTGATCTGGGAAGAGAACCCGCTTTAGAGCGGGTTTTTATATTTTTAATTTATGACGATCATCATCAATATAGGACATTGTAATATCAATTAGGCAATCAATTAATTCTTCAAATGTAAAACCCATATTTTGAGATGAAAAAAAATTTATCGTCAGGGCAACACTGGAATTAATTAAAATATAAACCATCAATTTTAGATTTTTTATTCTTAATACTTCAGGATGTTTAACGGCATATTCAATCGCCAAGGTATTGATTGCCTTTACTGCTTTTACATGACTCGCCTCAGTACTGTATTTGCTAGAAACACTCAACCAGTAGAAATATTTATTCTCATCTTTTGCTAAAAATTCACCAATATGTAAAAAAATTGATCTGATTGCTTCAGGAATTTCCATTTCTTGAATCGTAGGGATGACCTCGTAAATCACTTTGGCAAGTTGTTCAATAAAATGTTGCTGCATTTCTACAAACAAGGCTTCCTTATTTTTAAAATATTCATAAAAACTTCCAGAACCCACTCCGGCAATTTCACATACCTTCAATACTGTAGTGTAATCCAAGCCATTACTTTTTACCGAAATAAATCCTGCATCAATTATAGACATATAAGTATTTTTTGATCTACTTTGTTTTGGTTTTCTTATAGTTACCATCTTAAAAATTCCATAATTAAATCCGTCTTTTTTCCGTATAAATTCACTGATAGATTCTATATACAAAACAAATATTGTTCAAATTATCACCTATTGCAAAGGGAAAAGAAAATGAATATCTCGCCACAATCTCTACAGAAAATCATTCGTCGTAATGTGATTATTCCATTTGATAAAAGCAAAAAGTTTACTTTTTACTATGAACATAATTCTGTGGTAACCGCTCTTTTTGTCGTGTTGTCAGCCATGTTTCCACCCGGTGAATTGTTTTTCATTGAGAGCGTACGAAATGTTCGTGATCAAATTACAGATGAGAAATTACTAGAAGATATTCGAAATTTTATTGCCCAAGAAGCCTTTCATAGTCGGGAACATCAGTCACTGAATCAGCATCTCATCCAGTCGGATTATCCTGAAGTTGCAGAGATAGAAGCTAAAACTAGCGCTAAATTAGATGAATTTCGAAAACTTCCCAAAGTTGAACAATTGGCTGCAACAGTAGTGATGGAACACTATACTGCAACGCTTGCACGATTATTATTAACGGATCCGTTAATTAAACAGAGAACGATTCAAGAAAATAGAAACCTTTGGGAATGGCACGCACTTGAAGAACTTGAACATAAATCCGTTGCATTTGATGTATTGGTTGCCATAGGCGGCAACACAACGAAAAACAGAAGAATAGCCCTGACACGGGTGACTAAACTTCTCTCTCCAGTACTGTTTAATTACTGGATCAAAATATTACGCAGAAGTGATATAAAGTTTTCTATTCGGGAGCTGAAAGATGGTATATATCTTGGCTTTGGAGGAATAAATCGTATAGGAATCATATCAAAAGCTATGATTGAAATGTTAGATATAAGAAATCACAATTTCAATCCCCTACATATGCAAACTGAACAACTCGAAGCAGAATATCGTGAAAAGTTATTTGGTGAGACTGGTACACTGATAAAAAGTCTTAAAAGCTAAATCATCATTGATTCGCTATGAAATTACAGGGTACTGATAAGCAGCATCCTGTTCAAGCCAATGAATTAGAGCATAAAGTTTCGCCCGTTCAATCAATTTTTTATTTACGGATAAGGTCAATTTCGCTTGTATGAGATTTCACCTCATACCTATCATTTGAATACTTATACGTATTCTTTATTTTTTGACAATTAAATCTTAACTTAATAAGAAAACTGTTGATTCGACCCTCCGGCTTTTTTTAATATCAAAAAGCAAAAATCATCTGTTATTTATAAATTATCAAACTGCCCTGCGTTCAGGTTCGTGTTGATGAATAAAAACCGTATATGTATCTGCTGGATGAGCGACTTGAGCATGATGCAAAGCATGGGCAATATTACCCCGATGGTATGTGCCATGATTGATGATATGGAAGAGCATTTCTTCTACGGAAAGGCTGCCTGTTTTTTTATCGATAAATTGAAAATGAATGATTTCAGCCAGTTGATTCGATTCAATCTGTTTTACAAACCCAATAAACCAAACATCAGAACGTTCAATCCGTTGTTGCAACTCATCAAATGCAGGTAATACTTCTGTATTGGTTTGACTATGTAAGGCTTTTTTATTTTCTAGCCGAGATCGAAAGAGTTCTTCGACAATGATCATATGATTGAATTGCTGCTTGGCAAAATTATAATCGTCTGAATACTGCGCCGCATCTATCTGGGCAATTGCTTCAAATAAGCGTCGATCCGACCATTGTTTATATAAAAACAGCTTTTCAAAATCCATTCAAATGTCCTGGCACATTCTTTCCATTCAGGCATCAAGATAGCATGTAAAGAGTTAAAAAAACCAATCTTTCGATAAGGTTCTAACAGCTGATTTGCGGACGAAAATGCAATTTAATGTTAGATTTTTTAATGAATTCCCCCTTACTCTCTTGAATCCTGAATAAGAGACCATCGGGGGATCACGGTACAACTTTTAATTCACCCAGACAACAAAAACACTTTTCTCAGACAACTTGAAAAGATGATTTATTGACGAATCGTCCCCAATTTATTCCAAATATCAGGAGTTAAAAAAGTCATCACCAATTTGTTTAAGTCGACATAACGAAGTACGCCCTGCAACTGTTTTTTGACCTCAGGATTTTTAAGAATATCTTCACCCGTACTGCGTCCCAACTCCTGAAAACTGTCGCCTACTGCTTGTAAGCCTTCAGCTTGAATTACCGCCTTTGCCTGTACAGCACATTGTTCAACAATGACGCGTTGTAAAACCTGAGCAAATTTCTGATCGAGTTGGGTTCTTTGAGCATCACTGACATTACTCAATGCCTTTAAGTCAGGATGAGCGGATAAAGCGGCAAAAGTCCACTGGAGTACAGTAGTTTTATCTGTTGCTGTCGTTGCTTTGACTAAACAATCACTGAGTTGGTCGACGGTCGGTCCTGCAACAGCAAATTGTGCAGTTCCCATCAATGCGCTAGCGATCAACACAGTGCGTCCAAGTTTTGAGAACTGATTTGAAATTAAGTCGAAAATTCGATGTGACATGGGAAAATTTCCAATTGAAGACCTAGGCAGTTTTAACATAAATGACGAATCAGCACTTTTGTGACTCTGTAACTTGATAGAGTTCTCATTTTCAAGCGCAACAAAAAATTTTAAATAAATTGAAAAAGATTTTTTGTAGTCTGCTATTTTTTAGTTCGGTTGTTTCTCAGCATGCTTTTTCAATGTCTGTCTTTTATGATGTCTATTTTGTATTATTTTAAAAATTTTGTACGATTGTGTTTAGAATATACTGTAAACATCATATGAAAATTAAAAACAAAACTTTATGTCAATACTGTATGTCACACTGTCATGTCTAGGTATTATTTTCTCGATCTGGTTGTATATGCTGATTTTTTGTGAAAATCCTCCAAGAATAAACATAAGTAAGCTACAACAGTGGTGGCAATCACATAAACATCATCCTGTTAGGTCGATAATTGATTACATCTTTAGTAAAATCAGCGCCATGTTCAGATGGGGTTTTCACATTTTAAAAAAACTGGGGCATTTTTTAAAAGAATTGTTTGCTGAGATTATTGTTCAACTCATTTTGCGCTCAATCGTGAATCTCATAAAAGCAATATTTCATACGCTTGCAAGAATCTTTGACTAGCTTTGGCTTGAATCCATAATGTTGAACGATCCAACTTCAATCTGCTGCCCCATCACTTCATTTGCTTTAACATGTGTTTAGCAACGGCATGATTTTGGTTGGTCGATAAATTCTGCAAAATCCGTTTAGCTCGATCTTGCGGATTAGAAAACCGTTGACTATAACTCGGTACATTGGTTAAACATCTAGCCACCAAGACACCTGATTCTGCGTAGGCATTGATTCCGCTTGTCCCATGTAAACGCCCATAATTATAGGCTCTTTCGGCATTATTACAGGCATTGATCTGATTTTGCCCACGTCCCAAATCTTTACGTGCAGCACTGTATAATTGCATCTGCTGTGCTTGCGGTGTATTCACTACTTTTTCAGCTTGCGGTTTTTCCTTCACTTCTTCAACGACCTGTCCAACAGTCTTCTTTTCTTCAATTGGTTTTACAGGAGGAGTTTTCACCACAGAATTCACATTGGTATTTTTTGAATTGTAGGCTTTGATTTCAGTGCTTTTCGCAGGATGATGCTTTGATTTCTTCTCTTGCGCAGCAATTACTACATTAGTATTAGTGTTATACAGTTTTTTTAATTCATCCAAAGATAATACTCTGGTCTGCAAGATAACAGCACGAGTCTCAGTTTGTGCCAGCTTCCGCTCGGATAAAGGTTCAATTGAAACATACCATTGTTGACCATTACTTTCGACGCAGTGATATGCACCAATACCTTGTTTCACACTGCTATACGTTTTCAACAGTTTCTTTGTCCACACATCTTTGACCAGATTCATGGTACTGGTTTCAACTTGGCTAAAACGCCCGCCTTTGGCAACACAATAACGATTTAAATAGGTTTTTGGTGTTAATGACTGTACTGATTGATGACCTTGGTTAGGTCCCCAATCATAAACATATTCTTTAGATGAGCGTTGATTATCATTGATATTTTTCTTATCAATCACTTCTTGCGGAGACGCATACTGTTTAAAGGTATCAGATGTTGAAGTCGAGATGCTTGTACAAGCCTGTAGTACACAACCCACCCCAGCAAACCAAAAGAATGCTTTTAAATTCACCTAACATTTCTCAATTGTATTTTTTAAGAAAATAGCTGAAAAAAGCCAAAATAACAAACTTATTCTATTGAATTTATTCACTATTTATCTAAATAAAATGATAAAAAAATCACAAAAACTTGAATTAGGGATAATCAATTACTTGAATCTAAAAAAAGCTCAACCTAAACAGCTATTTTCAAAGGCATTATTGAATCAACAATACAGATGATCATAAAAACCCGCCAAACCATCAGCTGATTTGGCAGGTTGATTCACGACATTACCAAATGGTGACACGTTTATTGGCAGGTAAATACATCTTGTCTCCCTGTTTAAGATGGAAGGCATCATAGAAAGGAGTCTGATTCAGTAAAGTCGCGTTGCCACGGACTTTATCTGGCGAATGCGGATCTCTTTTTAACAGTTCCACTTGCATGGCATCGTTGATTTTTGAACGCCATGCCTGAGCCCAACCGATATAGAAGCGCTGTTCACCGGTTAAATTATCCAACACGGGCGCAGGCTGCCCATTGAGTGACAATTGATAGGCTTTATAGGCAATCGCCAAACCAGAATTATCCGCAATGTTTTCACCCAATGTTAACTCACCATTGACATGGTAGCCTTTAATCGGTTCATAGGCATTGTATTGAGCCACCAGTGCATTGGTTTTCTCTTTAAATCTTCGATGGTCTTCGGCAGTCCACCAATTCTTCATATTGCCCAACTCATCAAACTGGCTGCCTTGATCATCGAAACCATGACTGATTTCATGACCAATAATTGCACCAATCGCGCCATAGTTCACTGCATCATCAGCATCCATATCAAAAAATGGGGGCTGTAAAATTGCTGCTGGGAAAACAATTTCATTTAAAGAGGCATTGTAGTACGCATTGATTGTCTGCGGTGTCATGCCCCATTCATCACGATCAACAGGTTTACCCAATTTGTTCAATGCATATTGATGTTCAAACTCACGTGAACGAATCACATTTCCTATCAAATCATCATTTTTTATGTCCAAGGCAGAATAATCACGCCATTTGTTTGGATAACCGATTTTTACCGCAAAGCTTGCCAGTTTTTTCTGTGCCTGTACTTTTGTTGCAGGACTCATCCAATCCAATTGCTCAATACTTTTTGAATAGGCTTTCATCAAGTTTTGAACCAGTAATTCCATACGTTGTTTTTTCTCAGCAGAGAAATATTTTTTCACATAGATCTGACCCAGACTTTCACCCAAAGTTCCTTCGACCAATTGCACACCACGCTTCCAACGCGGTTTTTGCTCTTTGATTTCACGTAATTGTTTACTATAGAAATCAAAACTGTTGTCTACAAATGCTTGGCTGAGTAAAGGTGAAAAATCACTGACCAAATGGAATTTAAAATAAGCTTTCCAAACATCCAGTGATGTATTGTCTACAATTGGACTTAAACCCTTAAAATAACTCGGTTGAATCACCTGAATGATTTTAATTTTATCTGCCAACTCTTGTTTTTCTAAATAGGTTTTCCAATCAATTTTTGGACTGAGTTTGGCTAAATCTTCAGTTTTATAAATATTGTAGAGTTTTGATACATCACGGTTTTGTACATTACTCCACTGTATTTTCGCAATTTGCGTTTCTAATTTTAAAATTGCTTGTGCATGTTGCGCAGCTTGAGTATCACCGGCCAGTTTTAATGTTTTTTCAATATAGCTGAGGTACTGCGAACGTACTTTTTTAAATTTTGCATCATTCTTTAAATAATAATCACGATCTGGCAGTCCTAAACCACCTTGTCCCAACATCGCAATCATTTGTGTAGAATTTTTCATATCTTGGTCAATGCCTACATCAAAAGGGCTGGTGACACCAATACGTGAAAAATGCGCTGCCAATTGTGCAATATCTTTTTTATTTTTAAGGGCATCAACATTTGCAATTTCAGCTTGAATGGGTTGAATGCCTAATGTTTCTATACGCTTTTCGTCCATAAAATTGGCATACAAAGTCGCAACTTTTTGTTCGGCACTTCCTTGAGCCAACTGTTGTTTTGACAATTCATCGACGATATCGTGCAGTTGTTTTAATGATTCTTCATGCAAAATATCAAAGGTACCCCAACGAGATTTATCCGCTGGAATTTCAGTATTCTTTATCCAGCCTCCATTCACATGCTGATAAAAATCATCACTGCCTTTTACAGTTTGATCAAAATATTGATCATCGATCCCCGATTTTTTCTGAGCTTTTACAGCGATAGGCATCGTTTGAACTGTTTGCACTGCTGTTTCTGCCCATAAAACAGTAGTAGAAGACAACATCATTGCTGATACTAAAATATTTTTTACAAATTTGAGTTTCAAAAGCCTATCCTCAATTCTAATTTTTAACACTTAAATTTAAAAAAACCATACTAATCCCCGGTAGAGCTTTTATGTGTAGCAAAAATGCAATGATTCCGTTATTTTTTAATTTCTTAACGACTCAATCAAGCATCGATTTAATGCAATCTCATCATTGGTCTGATGTGATATAAATCTTATGACAAACAATTCATTTTGATTGAGATTGAGCACAAAAATTAATTCAGTAAATTTAAAATATGTTTTAAACGTACATTTTCAACATTATTCTGATACACCGCATAAATCGGTGCGATACATGTGGTGTCTGCTTTTAGTGCCTTATAGACAATCTGTTTATTCCAAAAATCCCGAATTGCTTCAGGAACAATGGATAAACCAATCCCTGCTGCAATCAAATTTAGACTCGATGTTAAACGAGGCGCTTCCTGAACAATCCTTGGACTGAAACCCGCCTGATAACAACATGCCAAAATATTGTCAAATAAATCCTGACCTGCCAAACGGCGATATAGCACAAAGTCATAGGGTTCTAAATCCAACAGATCAATCACTTCACCTTGTAAAGCCAAGGGATGATTACTCGGTAAAGCAACAATTAATGGTTCATCCAAGACATGTAAGCTTTTTAATCCCAAATTAATGGGTGCGGGTTTACGTAAAAATACGATGTCATTTTTTTCATTAATAATTGAATCAATCAGTGAACTACTCGCATCCTCTTCTAAATGAATGGCTACAGCAGGAAAATTTTCACGGAAATTCCGTAACAACGCCGGTAAAAATGAATGCAAACCTACTGAATTGGTGAAGCCGATATTGATCTGTCCTTCTAATCCTTTCGAGATATTCTGCACGCGTTTTGGAATCGCCTGCGCGTGTGCAAGGATTGTGACTGCTTCCTGATAGAGTGCTTTACCTGCTTCAGTCGCCTCAACGCCACGAGGCAAGCGCTTTAACAACGGAGTATCCAATTCATCTTCTAGATTTTTGATTATTCGTGTTAAGGGAGGTTGTTGCATATTCAAACGTACAGCTGCACGAGAAATATTGCTTTCTTCAACCACGGCAACAAAAGCCTTGAGTTTATGAATATCGATCATGCGTCCACCTCAATATAAAAATCTATTCAATGGTTTTGGGGTCAAGTTGCGAAAAATATTCTCTAAAACCATACTTTTTAAGTATGAATAACAGCAAAAATAGCATTTTTAATTATAACTCAACAAGCAGATAATTACATTCAATCCACACAGGACATTCAATTGAAGAGGTCTAAATGAATAGTGAAGCAATGCCAGTGGTACAAACCATTGAAACACCCGATTGCAGAGCATTATTTTTAGGCTTTATGAAGCTTGGTTTAATGGGCTTTGGTGGCGTACTTCCACTGGCCCATCGTTTAATTGTTGAAGACCAAAAATGGCTGACAGCTGAAAAATTTACAGATTTACTCGGTGTCTGCCAAATTCTGCCGGGGGGTAATATTGTCAATATGGCTGTCGCAATTGGTTATGATTTTGCAGGCATCAAAGGTGCAATCAGTGCTGTGGTCGGATTGATGTTGGCACCGACAGTGATCGTGATTTCACTGTATCAAATCTATGTCAATTTCCAAGAGATTGTCTTTGTTCGCCACATGATCCAAGGTTTAGCGGCGGCGGCGGCAGGTTTACTGTTTGCCACGGGGTTTAAAATGCTAAAACCGATTATGAAAAGCAAACTAACCTATTTCACCATCTTTCTGACTGTTGTTTTCATGTTACTGGTCAAACTGCCTTTGGCATTCACACTGTTGATTTTAGTCACGGTAAATATGGCAGTTTTAGCATTTAAACAGCGTAGATTCACTCAGGAGTAAAACAAAATGTATGTCCTTATCGCACTCACTTTAGTTTTTACTCAATTGTCATTACTGGCATTTGGCGGTGGAAATGCCATCTTGCCAGAAATGCAACATCAAGTGGTGGTGGTTCATCAGTGGATGACTGCTGAACAATTCAGTTCTATGTTTGCAATGGCACAGGCTGCACCCGGTCCCAACATGATGATTGTGCCGTTGGTCGGCTGGCATGTTGCAGGACCCATGGGATTGCTTGTTACATCTTTTGCCAAATTCGGACCTTCTTCAATTATCACTGTCTATGCCCTGAAATTTTGGAATAATTTTAAAAGCCATCCATTACGTGTGAGATTTGAAAAAGCATTAAAGCCCATTACTGTTGGTTTAGTGCTCGTCAGTGCATGGATTATTGCCCAAGCCTCCGCACAAAATATTTTACTGATCGCAATCGTTGTCCTTACCGTGCTACTCAGCGTATTTAAAAATGTGCATCCCGTATGGTTAATGTTGATTGGTGCAGGAACAGGTGTACTGATTCTGTAGTCACGTTACTATTAGGTTTAACTTTCTTCAACTGAACTTGGAAATCTCGATTTCTATAAAATGCAACGCTTATAAAACACATCGCTAATAAAACCCAAATCCCCTTTAAAGAGGATTTGGTGAATGAATTGAATGCAAATTACTGCTGGTTTTCTAGATCTCGTTCACGACAGGAAAGTTCATAATATTGTGCTTTTGGCAGTTGTTTCAGCTTATAATAATAGTAGTCTGTACTGCTTCGATCCATTTCAGTCAATGAACATTGATTGGCTTTTGCAAATTGAGTTAATTGTTTTAAATCTGTATTTTTTGCGACAAGTGCTCCCCAGCCCTCACTTACACAACATCCTGCATATTTAGACATATACTCATCTGAAACCAAAACGACAGTTTGCCCCATAAAATTTAAGGGTTTCTTGAGTCGATATACATCATTGTAATCATATCTAGAAACTTCTGCCTTTTTATTGATCAGTCCATCTTTGAACATTTTCTTAAAGCTTGGAAATTGTGAAGATGCCTCCCCCATTCCCCGATACACTGTTTGTTGCGCCGCAGCATGATTTACTGTTGCTGCAAACACTAAACCAATACCCAAAAGATACTTTTTCATATTTTTCCTTTTTAATCCTGTATTCATCACTTTTAAAATAAGTCGGCGACTTCTTCCTGTTGTGGATTGAGCTTCAAGCGTTGTTTTCTCAAGCTGAAAAGTATTGCTTTAGAATAAGAAATTTGCATATCTATTTATTACAACGTTCTCAATAAAATTAAGACTAAAGCCGTATAAATTCAACTTAAAACTGCAATCTGAGCATGTTATTTTACCTGAAAGGATAACTATTTTTTGAACAGCAGGTGAAAAAATGTCTAAACAAATTTTGATGTTAGTCGGTGATTATGCTGAAGATTATGAAACCATGGTGCCTTTCCAATTCCTTACAGGATTAGGTTATACCGTCCATGCAGTCTGCCCAGACAAGAAAAATGGTGACAGTATAGCCACGGCAATCCATGATTTTGAAGGTGAACAAACCTATAGTGAAAAACGTGGTCATAACTTTGCAATTAACTATGATTTTGACCAAGTTGATGTGCAAAATTATATCGGCTTGATCATTCCTGGTGGTCGTGCGCCTGAGTATTTGCGAATGAATGCACGTGTTGTTGAAATTGTGCGTGAATTCGATACTGTAAAGAAACCGATTGCCGCAGTCTGTCATGGCGCACAGCTACTGGCTGCCGCTGATGTATTAAAAGGTCGTCTATGTTCTGCCTACCCTGCTTGTGCTGCTGAAGTTAAACTCGCAGGTGGTCAATATGCAGATATAGATGTTACTGAAGCCGTGACTGACGGTCATTTGGTGACTGCGCCTGCATGGCCTGCACATCCGGCTTGGTTAGCACAATTTATTAAAGTTCTTGGCGCCACCATCACTTTATAACCTGAACAGCTAGATTTTGCATGCAAGTCAAAATCTAGCTCTAATCTTGATAAATATTCTTTAGATTACATATCAATACATTACAGCGACGCTTTTTAATTTAAATTTCAGCCTACAGGTCTTCATTTATGTCATGATGAATGAATGAGTTTTTAGTCAAACGACAGGTTAATTTAAAAAATGGAAATCATTGAATTACTTCAACCCGTTACATTAACGAAAGAAAATTTACGTCCAATTACCATTGAAGCCGGGACACTGTTAAAAGTTCTCATGGTTAACCCATCTTCTTATCTGGTGGGTGATGAGTCGGGAACCTCTTTTTTAATCAATTTTGATGAAGAAAATCTGCAATGGAAAAAAATTTAGCCTCTTGATGAACGCGTTAACATTGATTGCTCTATTTCATTCAAACTTGAAGTATTTATTTCAAGGAAGCGTTCTAAGAACTTATATTCGACATCCAGAATATAAGAACGTTTCCATACAGTCATTCATCAATTGAGATGATTTACACATTCATTTTTAAATGGATATTCTCCTGCTCAAAAACCTCTCTCACGCATGCAAGTATATTCGGCACATAGCTGCTTTGGTCCATATTTCGAATAGATAGCGAAATTGGACTATAGGCTTCCACATCTAAAATTGGGATATAGACTAAATTTTTCATCCCGATATCACTGGCACTTTCAGGAATCAAACAGATCCCTTCTCCTGATGATACCAAACCAAGGGCCATATGAATTTCACGCACTTCAACCATATCTTTAGGAACCAGCCCCAATTCAGTAAAAATCGACTGAATCAAGGTAGAGAAATTGGGTTTTTGGGTTGCGGGATAAGAGAAAATCGTTTCATGGGTAATTTGTGATAAATAAAGTCCTTGTTCAATATATTCAGCCAGACGATGATTTTTATGTACAGCCAATTTCAGCTTTTCTTCACGCAATACAATACGCTTAATCGCAGGATCACTAATCCTTAAACGACCAAAACCCAAGTCAATTTTGCCCTGTTTTAATGCTTCGATTTGGTCTTTGGTCCCACACTCAATTAGCTCTACTTGAATATCAGAATGACGCTGGCGAAACAAGTAAATGATTTGGGGTAAGAGTGCATATAAAAGTGAACTGACATAACCAATACGGACAATTTTATTGACTGCACTTATACGTTTCGCCATAGAAGCTGCTTGAGCAGTATGAGTCAGGATCTGTACGGCATGTTGATAAAAAAACTGCCCTGCTTCAGTCGTTCTTACAGGTCTCGAACCCCGTTCAAACAACAAAATCCCCAGTTCTTGCTCAAGATTCTGGATCTGTCGACTCAGCGGGGGTTGAGCAATACATAATTTTTCAGCCGCTTTGGTAATACTTTGCTCTTCTACCACCGTCACAAAGTAACGAAGATGTCTTAATTCCATTTTTTCTATTTCGCCTCTTAATATACCTTTTAAGTATCTAAAAATACCAAATACAGCCTAGTTAAAGATATTACATTAATTTAGGGTATATAAATAGCTTAATACTTAAGAAATTCGCAACATGTATAAGTCCATTGAAACACTCTTAGTCGAGATCCCCACCATTCGCCCTCATAAGATGGCGGTTGCGACGATGCAAACACAAACTTTGGTGCTGATTAAAATCACCACTGAAGATGGTTTCACTGGCTGGGGGGAAGCGACCACGATCGGTGGTTTAGGTTATGGTGAAGAGAGTCCTGAAAGTGTTAAAACCAATATAGACACTTATTTTGCACCCTTGCTCAAGACCTTATCTGGATTGAATATTGCGCAGACGATGCAAATCATTCAACGCAATATTAATGGTAACCGTTTTGCCAAATGTGCGATTCAAACTGCATTACTGGACATTCAGTCCCAACGTTTGGGTATCCCTGTCAGTGAGTTGTTGGGTGGTCGTTTACGTGACAGTATTTCTGTCTTATGGGTATTGGCTTCGGGTGATACGGAAAAAGATATTGCTGAAGCCAAGAAAATGATTGCCGCTAAACGTCATAACATTTTCAAGTTAAAAATTGGTTCACGACCTTTGCAACAGGATGTCGAACATGTTTTGGCAATTAAGCAAGCTTTGGGCGATGAGATTTCAATTCGAGTCGATGTCAATCGGGCGTGGTCTGAATTAACCGCAATTAAAGGCATCAAAATGCTCCAAGATGGCGGAATCGATCTGATTGAACAGCCTTGTGCAATTCAGAATATTGATGCCATGCAGCGCCTAACGGGAAAGTTTGATATTGCGATTATGGCAGACGAGTCCTTGATGGGACCGCAAAGTGCTTATGAACTGGCTAAACGCAATGCAGCATCCGTCTTTGCAGTGAAAGTGGCTCAATCAGGAGGCTTAACCGAAGCATGTGAAGTTGGAAAACTGGCAAACCTCGCAGGTATAGACCTCTATGGTGGCACGATGCTTGAGGGACCTGTAGGCACCATCGCATCTGCACATGTTTTTTCCACATTCAGCAACTTAGCTTATGGCACTGAACTATTTGGTCCTTTACTGCTGACAGAACAAATTTTAAAAACACCACTTCAATATGAAAATTTTGAGCTGAAAATTCCAACAGCTTCTGGATTGGGTATTGAACTGGATGAAAACAAAATTGACCACTTGCGTCGTAAATAATTCAAGGAGTTCGCATGCTTTACCAAGTCAGAATGGATGTAAATATCCCATTGGATATGCCTATTGAAAAAGCCAATGAAATAAAAGCTGTTGAAAAAGCATATTCACAGGATTTACAACGTCAAGGAAAGTGGCGTCATATTTGGCGCATCACAGGTCAATATTCAAATATCAGTATTTTTGATGTTGAGAGTAATGAAGAACTGCACAGTATTTTACAAGGTCTCCCGCTGTATCCATACATGAATATCGAAGTGATGGCTTTAAATCGTCATCCCTCATCTATTCGTGAAGATGACAGCTGAACCATATAGATCGTTTATTTTTTAAATCGTCGTAATTAACAAGGACTGTGGTGCGCAATGGAGCAAGCAAAGCTGTTGGTTTAAATATTTCATTCATCAACCATGAGTAAGCAAAGCAAGCCACGTAAAACCTTTCATACTTCAGGAGAATCAGTATGAACCGCCAAGAAATAGATAAATTAGTTCAACAAATGAATGTAGACACTGCAACAGGTGAAGTAAATCCACGTGTTCAGCAAATTGTCGTTCGATTGCTCGGAGATTTATTCCAGGCTATTGAGGACCTGGATATTTCCCAAACTGAACTTTGGAAGGGTTTAGAGTATTTTACCGATGCAGGACAGGCCAACGAACTGGGGCTTCTTGCAGCAGGTCTGGGTCTAGAGCACTATTTGGATTTACGTGCCGATGAAGCAGATGCGAAAGCAGGTATTACAGGTGGAACACCAAGAACGATTGAAGGTCCTCTATATGTCGCAGGCGCACCTGAATCTGTCGGCTTTGCCCGTATGGATGATGGATGGTTCATCTTTATCGTTTAACGCTTCGCCACCTGTCAAAAACCATGTGACATAAGGATAAGTAACTTCCTCGGGCGCAAGATCACGATAAATTCGATCAGCTACAAGGGTATTTTCTACACTCAGCACATTAAAAATAGGAATCATAACTTAGCCAACTCCTTATCGATTTCAGTGCTAAAAATGCCCGCAAAATTGTTGGTAATGGTATTTACATTGTTTTGCAATGATGGACGCATAAATGGACAAGCAATCATATTCTGAGTGCCGAATTCCAGAAATCGCCAATAAAAAGTATCTCCACCAGGGTTTTGTTTATCCCCATCAGTTTTATATTTTTTACCTGCTAATCCTTTTCGTACATTATCTTTAGATTTCACATAAGACTTTGCACCACCACGAATGCCGACTTTCATCATAACGTCATTGCCAGAAATTCTCCCAGCTTTCACAACAATATTTTTCCAAATCCGTTCTGGACTTTCCAAATCATCCAATTGTTTTGCTTGAGCAATTGCAGCTGCTCTAACAACCGCCATAACTTTTCGAGCAGATCGAGTGGCTGCACGTTTAGCAGCCTTACCATTAGATAAAAGCTCTAACTTGGCTTCGACTTCATCCAAACCGTGAATATATTGTTCTGCCATCAATCACCCCCATTCTTTTAACCCTTCAGCTAAATTCAAAGTGAGATATTCACGACGGCTTTCTAAGTCATGTTTTGGAGCACCATCTATACGGTATAATTTACCATCAAACTTCACTCGCATTGTTGTATCAATTTGAGCAGATTTTGAGGAATAACGTATAAGCGCTCGAGCTTGCATTGTGCCCTGCACGGCACGATCCGCAATAATATCTCGGGTAGATAAATCAGACACGTTTGACCATACTGTTATGAAGTCTTCCCAAACATCACCTGTTTGCATACCAGCTTCATCACGACCACCTGAAACAAGTTTTTGAATCGTGATTCTATGGCGTAATTTTCCAGCTTGCATGGACTAATCATCCCGAAATTGTGGTTTAGGTTCCTGCTCTTGCTCTTCTTCGCCAATCAACTCAATCAGACTTTGAACTTGATTCATCAATTGACTGTTCTGATCCACGATTGAAATCAGCTGTTGATTCTGTGTGCTCATCACTTGATTTTGTGTGGCTATCACTTGATTCTGTGCTGTCATTGCTTCCAGCAACTTGAGGACTGTTTCGTTGCACGAGCATTCGCCAAGATTTTTTTGCTGCTTCGAGTTGTTCGCTGATCCATTCACGTCTTTTCTCACATCCTAAACAGGTCATTTTTGATATGCCTCATAAGTAAATTACAACACCAAAGGTGTGTAATACGGATTAAGCAAAGCCAATACTGGCTCAGGTAAGAAATTGCCATTGGATGGCATTTCTTTTTCAATACCACGGTAATTGTCGTAATAACCACACAACAAAAGAATTGCTCTCTGTTGTACTTTATTTTCAGCATCAAACTTGGTTTTCACATGATCCTTTACAGCCTGCTCTGATGTATCAAGTAGCATTTGTAAATCTTCTTGATCAAAACCTTCGTCATACCTTAAATGTCGAGCAACATCATTAACTGTCAGCATTGTTATTTTCCCCCGTAGATTTTCCAGAATTTCCAGCAAATGGATCATCCTTAGCATCACGTTTAGACAATGCTTCGAGTGAAAAGTTTTGCTGTTGCATATAAACAGAATCACCACCAGCAACAGGACTATAATTAAACTGATTACGAGCCTCATTTGGGGAAATAATGCCACCCTTAACGCCAACAGAATAAAAATTCATTTGTGACATTGAATCCATTCGCAATAAACCTGAAACTTCAATAAAAACTTCATAACCTTTTGCTTTTAAATCAAAGCTATCATCCAAACAGTTTTCAACAGATTCAATCAAAGACTGTAGGCAACTATTAAGATAGATTCTTTCCATATCTTCAGGGTTTGTTCCTGCAGGCAGAGACCCAATGTGGACTTTAAATGGTGGCACGCCCATTACAGAACAACAGATTTCAGCAGACCACTTATGCTGCTCAATCATCTGAGCATCAGAGGCAGGAATAGACATGGCGATATACTTCATATCTCCACCTACAACAGCGGTTTTTCCTACATTATTCCCAGAGTAATTTTCGTTCCAGCGGTCTTGAATATCTTTAGCTTCATCTGGATCGATCTTACCAGGTGCGACCAAAATCCCACTCGGACGCCCCATATTGTGAAAGAAACTAGAACCATATTTTTGGATTTCAGAACCTTGAACCGCAGCCATACTTGCCGCTTGTATTCGACTAATTCCCACCAATGGATGGTAAAGACAATTTTCACGATCGTGAATAATTTCTGAAGCAGGTAAAATCACTGTTTCCAATTGACCTGCTAGGCGATCTATACCAATACTGTAAAATACATTACCTTGTTCATCGACCAATGGTCTGACATTATCAGGATTTAACACCACCAAATGAATGACATTCCCAAATGCATCACGACGCTTAAACACATAAGTATTGCCACGTGTAACCTTTGAAATTATCCAATATTCAATAAATTGCTGCATAGTTTGAAATGGGTTCGGCTTTTCAAAAAAAGGTAATTTCTTATCTTTAGTTTTAACCCAAATCCCATTTTCTTTTTTTCGCAACTCCAATGGGAGTTTACCAATATCCTTTGAAATGGCAGAAATACAAGCAAATACGGCATGAAATAGCAGTAAATCTTCTCGTTTAAGCTCAATATTTCGTTGCCAAGCCCCCATAAATGATTCATACACACTACGCCAGCCACCACCATTTACAGGTGACATGGACTTTTTGCGAAATATTTTGCTCAATAATCCCATTTATTCACCTTTTTGTGCAGATTTTTTCCCATTATCAATAGGATTTTCAGCACTTTCCGCAGCTTCAACCAGCTCACCAAAATCATTTACGACAGGTGTACCATTTAAATTTTTAAGTAAATTTGGTGGTTTTGAAGCATTCTTTTTAACTTTATCGCTTAACAGCTTCGCGACACCGAGCGTAATCAATATATTTGCTTCATATTCCTGCAAATCATGTATAGAACCTGCACGACCTGAACATAAGTCTTTTAAATATTTAACTTTTGGCATTTCAATATTCCTATAAATGCAAAAAGCCTCTAAATAGAGGCTTTTTTAAAGTTAATTTTTATGCAAATTGCAAATATGCAGCAGCATGAACTCGACGTTTCTTCCAACGTATAAAACGTTCAGCGCGAATTGCCATAAGATTACGTTCAAATAAATTAACCCAATCTGGAGCTGCATCAGTCCCCATATTAATGGTTGCTTCAGTACTGATGGCAAAATCCATGCCACCATCATCAGCAAGCAAAATTTCACCTGGTACAACTAGAACGATTTTGTCAGTTACACCTGCTGAAATTTCCACAGGTAAGGTCATCAATTCCTTTTCACCTTTAAGGTTCATACCATCAAAATACTTACGCCCGATTGCATCGCGCATGTTACTTAGATTCGCAGCACGACTTGCAGACATTACCCAATATGCACCTTCAAGGGGAATATTATTATCTGTAAGTACTTTAATTACTTTTTCTAAGTCAGCTTCAATTGCAACTGCTGTTGTTCCAGAGCTATCAATTTTAGTTGACCCCGCCAAAACAGAAGCAGGACTGTCCTCAGTCTCAGCTTTTTCTGGATCAAAGAAATCATTATCAATAAATTCTGCTGTAGATTTAACAAAATCTTCCAAAATGATACGATCTGCTTTTGGTGATGAAAAGCGCATTAACTCTTCTGATAACAAAACAATACCAGCCACTTTAGATTTTGTTAAATTCACAGAACCAAATGTTGGATTCGTTGTTGGCTTACGTTTTGTTTCCCCTACCCAACCAACACTCACAGCTCCCGTTTGAGCAGGCATTTTCACATTAAATGGTACTTCGCGCATACGAGGCGCAAGCTTATCAACAGCGGTTTGACCACGTAATAGTTCAATAAATTCGCCTGTTAGATTTTGAAAATCTACCAATGCCGCACCAAAATCTGCATTGGTTGTTGTACCGATCAATGCTTTTTGACTTACTGCTTTTTTAACGACTTCTGGAGCTTGCCAAGAATCAAGAACTTGAATCGCATTCACAGCACCCTTACTGTGCGCAGCAACTGCCATTGATTTGACCATCATTGCAAAACCGATACCTTTAGGTAAATTACTTTCAGTTTCTACAACTGTTTTGCCTTGATTTGAATCAAGACCTTCTTGTCCATTTTGTCCTGCAACAGGTACTGTGGTTTCACTCCAAGCCGCTTGTGACTTTTCAATATTTTCTAAACGCGATAGATTTTTTTTCATCACATCAATTTCATCTTGAAGTTGCTTAATTTCTGCCTCAACACCTTCATCAGGTGTCACACCCTTTGAAATTGATGCACCTGATTTCACAACAATCTGATCTTGATGTGATTTGATGTTGGCTTTTAATTTAGCAATTTGTTCAGCTAATTTCATACGAGTATTACTCCAGTTTTGTTTGAGTTTTCAGCCAACTTCACAACAATGTGTTTTGACTCAGGCTGAACAGATTTAGGCACTACACATGGCACCGATTTTTCTTCATGCTGGGGCGTAGTTTGGCTTTGCTGATTACTTTGGCAGAATGACTTTATGCCAGTAATTGTTGCTTCCTGATTTGCTGGTATTGTCACAGCTGATAATTCGAGCCATTCCCATTCAAAGAAATGGATACCCCATGATTGTTGAATATCAGCAATTTTTAAGCCTCGTAAACGAATGGACATACCACGAACTAATCCAGTTTTGATGCTGTCCCATGCCAACTGAAGCCGTTCTTTAAGCTCAACAGATTTAACTTGTTCAGCCATTACCATCTGAATTTCAACGTGAATGCCGTCATCCTGAACATCAGCTTTAACTACATTGCCAACAGGTTTTTGATCGTTGTGTTGCCATAGGAATGGAATCGGTAATGTGAACTTAGCGCCATGAGGCTCAACAATGTCATCAACT
Organism: Acinetobacter sp. Res13-Abat-PEC15-P4-01; assembly: GCF_015676285.1. Lineage (NCBI taxonomy): Bacteria > Pseudomonadati > Pseudomonadota > Gammaproteobacteria > Moraxellales > Moraxellaceae > Acinetobacter > Acinetobacter sp. Res13-Abat-PEC15-P4-01. The sequence goes on from NZ_JADAIN010000037.1 coordinate 261,889, forward strand.
CGATCAGTCACTGGGGTTGTTGCAATGCCATAAACAATCCCATTCTCTTCATCAAGTGACTTAATTGAGAGCAGGCTATATGCACGATTCATTAATGAATAACTCCTAATTTTTACTACGCTTTAAGCCTGCTTTAAGTGAATCCAACTTTTCACAAGCCAAAAAAAATCGCTCATCAATGTGAGCGACCTCTTGTTCTGTTTTGCCTGATGTTGTACAGGCTCCCAAATGGGAAATTTCATGTCGAAGATGAATCATCTCCAACTTTATTCTTTCATTTCGTGTCATAAAAAATACACTCCATAACTTTGCGCAGGCGGTTCTGGATTTAAGGACATCAAAGCCGTGGCATTTAAACTTGCAATAAATGGATCTATTTTAGCTTTACCACTTTCTTGCTTTGTCACCAGTAAATTATTTCCACTGACTTTACAACGCACATTACCTACAACCCAACTCATCATCGGTTGACCTGCATGTAAGAATTTTCCTTCAGCTATTTTCCGCTCAAGCGTTATTGTTGGTGCAGACAACTTCCATCCCTGCTGAATACCAATCAATAATTCAAAAGGAATACCTGACTCCAATAAACCATCTTGTAATGATGGCATCCCTTCTTTATCCAAGCCTATAGCAAACTTTTCAGGAAACTTCCCAGCATCATATATTTTTTTGAGAATCTCTCCAGCCTGTTTAACGTCGTCACCAATTTTCTCGACGATAACTAAATCACCCTGCCGTGAAAAATCTTCCAAGGCGGGGGCAATTTCTTTACGTCGCTCTAAAGCAATCGGATGCACCCAAGCTCGATTCCAGCCATACCAAATCGATGAATCTTTTTTGTCACGTCCGATCAACGCCATACCGAACAAATCATCCAACCCACCACCATCCAACCCACCAACAATGACGTCACAAAGATCAATTAATTTTTCAATATTTAACCGATCTTTATATTCTGCCATCTGCCAGAAATCAGCACCTGACCACCGATTAGCACGGAGCATCATGCCAATTTCTACATTCAAATGCTTAGCGAGAAAGTCGCGCTTTTCAGTTTCACCCGCATCAACCGCTTTTTGAAACTCAGTTACTAGATAATCAAGATCAACAGAAGCCCCTAGATTTGGATTAGTAATATAAAAATTCTCAGGCAACAAATGCAGATCATTTTCTAAATATTCTTTAGGGAACTCAAACAACAATGGCAAGAATGTAGGATCAATTTTCGTTCCATCTCGCACATCACGGCTATAGTCTAGTAATTGTTTAAATACACCCTGTGGCTGTTCATCTGACATTGTTGAAAGATAAATTACACAACCTTCAGGTCTACTAACTAGACCACCTTTTGCTTCACGAAACATTGATGCTGCTTTTGGTCGTTTACCAAAAATCCAAACCTCATCAAACAAAATCCATGACGCTTTTTTACCTGCCGATGCATCACTATCTGCTGCAACGACCTTAAGAACAGCATGAGTACCAAGATGCGTGACCGTTTTTGTATGTTCAGACACATTCATCATGCCACGCAGCTCTTCATCTTCACGAATGAAGTCACGGATCGGATTAAATGAGTTATCTGCAACTTCCTTTGTCGGAGCAATAATAATCAGCTCGGCAGAATTTCGAGAATTCAGCAACAAAGCCGTCAACATGATGCCTGCCGCAATCGTTGATTTCGTATTTTTCTTTGAAATGAGTAAGAAAAATTCACGAATCAAACGCTTTTTAAGTACAGGATCATAAGCGCCAAAAATCACGCGAACAAACCCAAGCACCCAATCTAATGTGACATCACCCATTTTTGGGCTACCCATCACATCAACTAGAATTAAATCTTTAAAAATTCGTTCAGCAATATCAGCAACATGAGGAAATAATGGCTCACATGGCAACAAACTACGCTTTTCAACAATTCGCAATGCCCAGTCTGGGCATGCTGTTGTCCAAACTGGAGGCATTGCGGTCATTTAATTTCTCAACTGATTCTCTAATGTTGCAAACTTACCTGCTTTCGCAGCTTCTTGAGCATCATTTTCCTTTTGCTCTTTCTTGCCTTTTTCTGCAATTTTACCTGTTTCATATGGCAGCGCTGCTTTGGCTGCTTCAATTCTAGTTTTACGGTCTATACGGGGGTTTTTATAAACATATTGCAAATACTCTAGAGAACTGTTTACACTCTCCATGTCTTTAGTTTCAGCTTGTATTGCCGCTTCACCTAAAGGCATATGCTCCACTCCCCCAGCCCCCCTTAAATTCAAGCTCGCCAGATATGCAACTACGTCAGGATTTTCAGCTAATTGACTTCCACGACTAGCCGCCGATCCTTTTGAATAGCCAGCCAACTCAGCTGCTTCTTTATTTGACTTGCCCTGCATTTTCGCCTGGGCAAAAGCTTTCATCTTTTCAGTTAAAGCCATATTCACCTCAAAACGTCAAAAATTTAAGATATTTATCTGATTTTCAGTAAAGTTTATTTACTTTTTCCTCAAATGAGATTTTTTTTATAAATGAGAGAGGGGGCGGTGTCCGCTGATAGTATCTTAAAAATTTTTTGATACCCCCCTACCGAGCTTTTTAATGCACCATTTTGGTGCAATATCTATTTTATTAAAATGTTCCACGAAAATCTTAATAAAATAAATATTATTAAATGTTTCACGAATTAAAAATCCCTGCCATTACAGACAGGGATCAGAAGTTTCATTACTATGGCCAACTTATGTGTTAATGGCTTGCCGTCACCAAAGTTAAATCCATTTTATACCCACCTTTTCTCAACATCCTGTCGAGCTATGATGATCATGAGTTGCGCATATACATGATTCATGCCGTCTTTCCGAGCTGTCAACATACGACCTATTCGCTACCCTAGCTCATTGCAAGCAATACATCTTGTGCAGTTAGTTGTTGCACACCTCCATCAATCCGATCTGCTTCATAATTAATTGTTTTTGGATTTAATAACCGTAAAAACTTTTCCATAATTCAAACTCCGTGTGAACGTGTGAATAATGTGGGAATAAAATTTAAAAGTCGTTCACATGGTAAGCTATTGTTTTTATATTTAATTTTATTAAATGTGAATGAGTGAATAATAAAATATACGCGCACGCGAAGAAAAAAAACATAAATAAGGGGTGAAATAGAAGTAGATATAAAACAGCGGGAAGGAAAATAAATTCTCACGTATGCGCGCGAAAATTTATTCACTCGTTCACATTGCACATTTTTACTATTATTAATCAGTGCATTACCGTGTGAACGAACGTGTGAACGAGGATTTTTGTCATTCCCATCGTTCACATCTAATAGCGTACAAGCTATTGTTTTACTGAAAAAATCAGCAGTGTTTAATTTATCATGCGGTAAGAACATTTGGAACTCCTTTTTCAAATTCATTCACACCAATGCCGTACCAGTCCATTGCATTTTCACCAGCAGGGCATTCATTTACGCACACAATTAGTGATTGCTCTTCCTCACGACCATATCTCCAACGCTGTTTTTCAAGCAATTTTATCCCATCAATTTTCTTCATATCTTCAGTAAATTTTCGATACGAATATTTGTGCTCCAATGTGGATGATGCCCATTCTTTGTATGAGTCATATAACTGCCTTGCCTTGCAATTGACATACTTATATTTGGTTTCTCCAGCAATCCATTCATCAATAAAAACTTCGATAGACCGCTTACTTGCATTCATTAACGCCTTTTTTGCTTCTGTGATCGGTGGCTTATCATGCTTAAAACCATCTAGTGAGTAGGTCATCAAGTATGTATAAAATGCATCCAATCCATCTGACGCTATTTCGCTATATACTTGTTCACTTAACTTTTCATCCAATTTATTCGCAGGTGCAATCACAAACCATCGGCGAGCCTCACCGTGTAAAGGAAAAGGGATATTCTCATTTGAAGCAAATGCCATATTAAAATAAGCAGGAACCTGTTTCTGAGGACGTTGCTTCTCATTAATCGTTACACTTTTAGCCGTAATCAAGGCATTTAGATAAGGCGTAACGTTGTATTTGGTCGCGTTTGTTGCAATTTCTTCACCAAAAATAAAAGCTGCATTATTTAACCACCCATTAAATTGTGGACTCTCTAACTCTTGCGATGTAATCACCCGATGATATTTTCCATAAATTCCGCCCATGACCTTTTCAAATAATGTCGTTTTACCTGATCCTTGAATATGACTAGCCATAAGTACCGCACTATGTGCCTTTTGCCCTTCGTTTTGAAGCGGAAATGCAAGCCATTGAATTAACCATTTTTCAATATCAAGATCTCCATTACACAAACACCAAATCATTTTCAATATTCCTGCACATCGTGACCGCACATCTGAAAATTCATACGGATTCCCGTCTTGATCCAGCAACCCTTTGACTGCATACCCCTCAAATGTGTTGATGTAATTTGGGTCAATGTCAATTTTTCGCGTCGGATCAAAGATCAATTTTTCATAATCAATTTCACTTCGAGTCGGACTTTCAATCCATTTTTTATATTCATTCGGATACATAAGCTGAGAAGCCGACCAAGACACTACTCGATTCAACGACTTGTCATATAAAAATGTTTCACCTTTGAGCAAAATACAATTTTTACTCATATTAGGGGCAACATGCCCAGCATCTTCAATTAATAATTTTTCAACTTCATCTTTTTCAAGCGTTTTGCGGTCATCATGGGCATACCAAACTTTAAAGATGCTACTCAATGTATGTTTAAGAGAAGAAATCTTAAATTTATGATTTGTTTTTAAATCAAATGCATCATTACTACATGCAATCACAGCATATCTATCCAATGCATTTTTTAGTTTAGCTTCAGGACTATTTGGGTCAAGAACCCTAAAATCTCCTTCACCAATTGTTGTTTGCTGACTATTCTGAGTAGGATCATTCATTGGTGGTGCAAAATCTAACTTAAAATCACTATCGGATTTGTCGATAGCTACATCATTTCCTGACAATTGCCCCAAAGTTTGGTCAGCTGAATCTAAGGGGTGTGGGGAAACAGCAAAAGCAGAAAGTTGAGATAAAATTCCGCTCTCAATCTGCTCGCGCACCGCTTCAAGCCCGCGTAGCACATGCAAGTCATTAAAATCAGATGGTGGCTTTGATGTTGCTGTTGGCTGCTCAATAATTTCTTCGTCACTCATACTGACTCCACTGTTTCAAATTTGGGTAAAATCACAATACCGCCAGTCGCAGCCAAAGCTTTATTAGCAGCTTTCAGTCCCGCATCTGGAGGATTTGAATGACTGTCGTCATCAGCACAAAATACAAACTGAGCATTTGGATATTTCTTTCTGAATTGTTTAGCGACTTTGTCGATGTTGCTTGACTGAAATGTTACGACTGTGGCGCGTCCTGTTGCTTCAAAAACGCTTGCACCTGTGGCATAACCCTCAACAAAACAAATAATCTGATTTGGTGCCGTAATTTGACCAATCAGAAAAAAACAGTCATTAATACGTCCACCAGGTAAATATGGCTTATGTCCATCTGCATGGATTTCTTGAATATTCCAAATTTTGTCGTCTATATCGAAAAGCGGAATAACCAAATTCCCCTTTCCATTGACTTTACAGCCATGATTAAGGACTTGCTTGCGTTCTAAATATGGGCAGTCACGATCTACAGATTTGTATGACCATGTCCGTTTTGCACGCTTGGCTGCCGCTTCACGTTCTTTCTCTTCTTTTTGAGCTTGTTCCAGTTGTAAACGCTCGGATTTTTCACGCCATTTTTTTCGATCTTCTTCAGTCACTTTACTTTCAGCAGAAAGCCCTAATACAGCTCCAACTTCTTTTAAAACTTCTGAATATTTCAAGCCTCTTGATTTTTCTACTAAAGAAAACCCATCACCTGCACCACATTGGTTACAAATCCATGTTCCTTTTCCCTGTTGATCATCAAACCTAAAACGATCTTTACCCCCGCAGATCGGGCAAGGACCATGTGTATTTTTATTACGTGGAACTTCAATTCCAAATGCTGGAAAAATACAATCACGCCAACGCCCAATTGCTGCATCTCGAACTTGATCAAATGTTAAAGCCATATTTAATGATCCTCATGTTTGAGATCATTTTCAGATTTCTTACGTGCCAAATTTTTCAACGTTGCCACTGCACTGATCAGTTCCATAGCATGCTTTTCAATCATTGCCATTTCAACTTCAGTAATTATGTGATCTTTTAACGACTCACTTAAACCATTAAAAAGTTCACCAACCTTATTCGAGACTTCGCCAATGTTCGCGAGAAATGAACAGTCTCCAATAATTTCATAATTAGGATATTGATAAATTGCAACATTCTCATACATCGAAGCCATGCTTTGTAAAATGCGAATATCTTTTGTATATGACGCAATCGCTTCAATTTGCTCAGGTTTTAAATGAAATTGATCATTATTGACATCAACTGCTTTGCTAAATGTCATTGAATTGAATCCATATATTTCAGCTATTAACACCAATTGATTGGGTAGATGCTTGCCAATTTTCGAAGTTAACAGGAATTGAAGAGCAAAAGCTTTCACATCGAAAAAAGAAATGGCCAGAAGATTTAGTTTGGTCAAAACAAGATGGCAATATTTATTATTCTTTAAGAGGTTATAACCAATGGTTGACAGAGCAAGCGGAAACACGTTACCTGCGGGCGTGCGGATCAGAGATGGCGCAATCGAAATCAACTTTACCCACAACAAAAAACGGTACTACATCACCCTCCCGCATCCCACGAGTGCGGAAGGTATTAGCGCAGCCGCTAAAATTAGAGGTGAATTAAAAAATAAGGCAAAATGGGGAATCTTGACTGAGCATGACCTTGCTCAGGCAAGAGGTCAAACAATTGATGAAACACATGTAATCGTCAGTGATGGTGTTCTATTTCAAGAAGTAGCACAAAAGTATCTAAAACAATGTGAAAGCAATCTTGATACAAAGAAAGGTTATCGTAATATTTTACAGAAACACTGGATGCCATACCTAGCTTTAGTGCCAATTCATCGTATTACCAGCAATGATATTAAAGAATTAATTATTGATGCAGATTATAAAACAACCAAGACGTTAAATAATTGTTTAATTCCTCTTCGTGGCGTTTTTAATGCAGCTATTGAGAATGGATATATAACTGAAAACCCTATACAACATATTAAAAATAAAAAAGTACAGATTGATATTCCAGACCCATTTAGCCGTGATGAAATGAATACGTTATTAAATTGGTTAAACACAAATTTGAAAGATAAAGATCATTTTTATTATTGGTATTATGAACTGGCATTCTGGTGTGGCTGCCGACCTTCTGAATTAATTGCATTAAGATGGTCAGATATAGATTGGTTTAACGGAACCATGCGTATAAATAAAAGCCGTGTACGTGGACATGAAAAAAATGTAACCAAGACTCATACTGCACGTGAAGTATACTTAAATGACAGATCAAAAGAAGCATTAAATGCAATTAAAGGTTTAAAGCTTCACAATGATTATGTGATGATTTGTCCTGAAACTAACGAGCCTTTTTTTAATGAAAAGCCACCAAGAAATCGCTTAGTCGAAGCAATGAAATCATGCATGATTCGTCATAGACCTGCATACAACGCACGTCATACTTACGCCACAATGTTATTAATGGATGGTGTTAATCCTGTATTTGTTGCCGATCAACTCGGCCATAGCTTGCAAATGCTAATTAAGCGATATGCGAAATGGATTCATGGTGATAAAAACAGGATTGAGATGGCAAAACTAAATACAGGCACTTAATAAGTGCCTTTTTTTATATTTATAAGAATGTGGCGCAAAAAGTGGTAAGTGTGGCAAAAATGTGGCAATAAAAAAGCCACTTATGATAAGTGACTGATTTATAATAAAAAATTTGGTGGGATGGCGTCAATTGAACAATGCGTATAAGTTGTTGTTTTAAGTTGTCTTTTAAAATTATTAAATCTAAGGGATACACACAGGGATACAAGATATCTTTTACTAGGAATAATTTACCCCGATTAGATCTTCTAATTAAAATAACTTTTAGCCACTAAATTTAAAAAATAAAACTAAGGTTTTATCAGGTTTTTACTTCAAATTTATTCATCAAGACTGTTAGGAAGTTGAGGAAAGTAAATTTCTATAAAATCTCTAATCGAAATGTAATCAGAATCCTTAAGTGAATTTAAGAGTGACTTAAACTTTTCATATCGTTCTTTTTCATAAACTTTCGAAAAATATGACTTTAATTTTTTTTCTAAAGTAGCAATAGGTCTGTTTGCCGTAAATTGAGCTTTATATGTATAAGATAAATTGATTAGTGCTTGTTTATGCTTAGACTCTAATCTCAAAATTTTTGCTAAATCTTCATGAATTGAAGCCTCAATTACTCTAGTCGAATTTAGGTCAAATCCCGATCGAGATGCGTGTCTTAAATATAATTCTTTTTGTTCATGTAAAAATTTCCATGCATCATCATACCTTTTTTCTTGTATGGCAAACTTTGCTAATTTTTTCTTTTCAGCGGCTTGACCTAAAAAATCCTGCATCTTTTCCCCTATTTTTCTAATTTTAGACTCTTAAATTTTGAATCATTAAAATCATAACCTACAAGTTGTAAATTTTACATCTTTTTATGGACTCAAAAAATGTTAGGTTTTGACAGGTTCTTTAGGGCATTCGGAAATTAAAAATATTTGAAAAGTAACATATAAACCAAGCTGTTCACGTAACGCTCCGAAAACTCTTTTTATGGACTCTAAAAATTAGTAACAGATAAGATTTTTCTGATATCTAACGTGTCGGAAAACTCAATGTTTAAGGTGTGTATAAATTCTTTTTTAAGGACTCCGAAAATAAAACGAAACGGTAAGTTTAGGGTAAGGTTTTATCGGTATCTAGAGATAGCCGAAAATTAATAAACGGCATGTTTACGGCAAGATTTTATTGGAATCTAACGTGTCCGTAAATTCGATTATTTGGCTTAGTTCAAGGTTTATCGGAAGTCAATCACCACAAGATTACAACTAGATTTATAAAATACCTTTAGGGGCTGAAAAAACTATGCTTTTTATGGGGTCGGAAAATTATTATTTTCGTAGAATCACAAATGACAAAACCGACAAAACCTTTTGAGTTATGTCAGTTTTGACAGTGCTATTTGGGGGAATCGTAAATTTTAGGGTTAATCAAATACCGCTTACTAGGTCGACCTCCACGAGTAGTTGATTCAATTTCAAATTCATTGAGCCATTCATAATCGACTAATACGTCAAGGGCTTCATTTATCGCATTTATCTCTGTTAAACCTTTCCAACTTTTACGATAGGCTTCTCTTGAACTAAAACCATCTATACGCCATGAATCACTTTCTTTAAGACTCTTTAACTTCAAAGCTAAAGCATGGGCTTTAAATGTACTTGAATGTAGAACCATGCCATAAATGCGCCGTGCGTGGCTTTCTAGGTAATCACACCATTTAATTGCCATTTCTACACAATTAAGGCTTATTCCGCCTATACGCTCACCTAGTTGCACAGAATCCACAAGATGAAAGATTAAAGCCAATGAGGGCATTAATTTACCAAACTTCGATAAATGCTCCTGAATGATTGCGTGTTCTTCATTGGGAATCGTGATGCCATTTAATTGAGTCGACCATGCTTTATAGGCTTGCTGCGCTTGTGCTGTAAATCGAAAATAAGGTCGAGTATTAAATTCATCACTTGGTTGTGCGCCTAGCTTTGTTAGCTCATGTTCATTGAGTTCATCAAGTTGTTTAAACAAATTAAATACCGCTTCCTTAGCTTCTTTATTGCTCGTTACATCAGCATATTGCCATTTTTCAATGTCGGGATAGATAAGCAACTGAAAGCGTTGTAACAAGCCATCATTGCCCATACCTTTTATGGTTTTTTCTAAATAGCTCATTAGTTTGTCAGGTTGTATCCCTCCCAATACTGAAAGACAATGATTTTGTATAAATCCTGAACCTCTCGTAATTCGGTCAAACTGAAATGAACTATTGCCGTTCCATCCCTCAAGATAAAATGCTCGTCCTGTATCGGTATCATTTTGATCTAATGAACTGAGCAAGCCGATAAGCTCATCACGGATGACTAAAATACCGTTTGGATTACTTCTCTCTAAATCTGCCAATGCTTCGGGTGTGGAATCATTGGTAAAGTAGCGTTTTAATACAGGCGGTTTTTCTGCTTCCGCTTGCATGTCGGCAATTTCCTGAGCAAGTTTTAACTTGTCCTGAGCTTCCTCAACTTTATCTATTCTTTTATTAAGTAGTTTTTCAGTCGATTTAAATACAATGCCTTTCGCAATGCTTTCCTTTTGCTCAAATTCAAATTGTTCTTTAGCTTGTAAAACGAGTCGATCTAAATGCCTTGTGCCTGCACTTATAGCGGGTGACTTTTTGCTACTCGGTGGCGCAATTATTCCGCCCCATAGGTTAGGCACGATTGAATAATCATCTAGTTGTTTAGGCTTAATCGCGACTCGTGCGCCTATCAATGCACCCAATGAAGTAAGTAGACACACGGCGACTAGATCAAAAGTCATATTATCTGCTCGTTTTGCTTCATCCTCACAATAGTTATATACATCGAGTGGAAGCATATCTTTAGTAATTTTCTTCACTGGTAATAATTCAGACTTTATTTTTTTGGGTTCTTTCCAAACTTCCTGAAATACTGGTAGGTCTTTTATTGCATCATCTATAAACGCTTGTACCTCTTGCACTGTTTCATCTTGTGTAATTTCCATAAAACTTCCATCATTTCGATATTGCTCTATAAGCTGTGCTTTTTGGCTTCGTGCTATTTCGAGCAATATTTGTTTATTCTGTGGTCGAGTCGGGATATATAGCTGTTTGTAGCCTGCATTCCATAACTGTTTTACGACCACTTCAATTGTGTTTATATCTGCGTGTTTTAACGCTGTATTCGTTGTTTTACACATATCAGGCAATACAGCTAAAGCAGTGGCGTAATGTGTTTGAGCAAGTTTAAAAAACGTCTTGAGTTCATAGCAGATAATGACAGGCTTATCTTTTTTGAGTTCGCCAAAGTAGGCAAAGCCATAAGCAAGTCCATCAGGCAGTATTTGAACTCGTTGTGTCCGTTGTAATACAGCACATTGAATCAATTTCAATTGACCGTTATAGATAGGCAATATCATCGGGTTGTCATACTTCACGCCATCTATATCAATGACAGCATTATCAATATAGATGGGGTGGTTAGGGCTACCATTTGATTCAATGACAGGGTGACGCATAAATGCGCTGTCCTGTGGATTAAGTCTTATACAATTTGCTAATATGTCATTAGGCTGTTCTAGGTTTGGGGTTTCTTGATATGCAGTCATTTATACCCCCTCAAATTTTATTCATTGCAAAATCTAAAATAGAACACAAGATAATAAAAACTATGCCGTAGCCAATACCTTGTACTAAATCTTTAATAAAAGTTTTCATGCGTCCACCTCATTTGAGTCTTGAGTAAGGTTTTGCATTTTTGATTTATGCCATTCGATGATTTGCATATAGTCGAAATAGACTGGCGACTGGCGTGAAGTTCCCGCCTTAATCTTTTGGGGGAAGTCAGGGTCTAATTTAATAATGTTGTTGAGGGTTTCACGGCTTACATCAAGGATTTGGCACGTTGTTTTAAATGAGATACGTACAGGATAGATAGTCATATTTATGCTTACTCTGTTAAAAAGTTAAGTTAAATATGTCATTGAATTTATGTAATAAATAGAATCCCCATATTGATAAAATCATAGTAGGGGATTTTTTGAATAAGTTTTAAAGTGGGAGGTAAATTCAATAAATTCAAATACTAAAAGGGTAAGTCTACACTTAAAGCGTCATTTAGTGTTTCAGGGATTTCAGCTAAAATATTTTTATTTAATTGTGTTGAATTAGTATGTTCTTTAACTTTATAAGCATCACCTCCAAAATGGTGGAGGGGGTTTCCAACAATTGTATTCCCCCCTTTATCAAAATTAGCAATTTCAGCCATTTCCTCGAATTTTGTTGTTGATCTAATATTCAAAGAAAATTTGTCAGCATGGGTTGATAGCCAATCCGTTAGATATTTTTTTGTTGTTGTACTTTGAATGTCTGCTGTAAATAATGATTCCCATGCACTGACAACTGCATGCAATTTGGGGCTATATAAAGGATGAGATTGATTACCAATATCCGCAATTTTTCCTTGAGGGAAAAAAGATAAGGGATATACGCCTCTATCTCTAAGCCATTCTATTAAATCTGTTTTTTCAATCGTTGTTCTAGTCACATCTAATTCATGAGTCAAAAACCAATCAGTCTGCATATCACTTTTTGTTAACAATTTAGTATTGTAATTATCCACAACTATAGTTGCTTTTAACTTTTCTTTTTTAATAGCATTACACAAAGATTTTTTAACAAGCTCAACAGCCTCACGGATATTATCAGGATCACTGTTATTAATTTCTCGAAATCCCCATTCGCCATATTGATCATCAAAATAATATTTATGAGGGCTTATCCCTGCTATTAAGCAGGAAGCATCATTAATTGAAAAATCATCCATCAATTTAAATAAATCTTCTTCTACTAAACCTTGCATAATGCCCCCTTAGAGTTCTTCTTTGTTCAAAAATTAATATTCATTATACTTGCATATAATTTGTCATTTAGCTTTCTTAAATTGAATAATACTTTGATCTGCTATTTCTTCTAAATGATTCGCATACCATTGCATCATATTTGCTCGGTCTTGTAAGTATTGAGCCTTGTTATACACACCCGCTACACCATCCTTTACATGCGCTAAAGCCGATTCAATATGACGCTCATCAAAACCACGATTATTTAAAAGCGTACTGGCTATGTGCCTAAAACCGTGTGGAGTTTGTCGCCCCTCATAACCCATACGGCGCAAAGCCATAATAAAAACTGTGTCCGACTTTGGTTTGCTCTTATCTGAACGACTCGGAAATAAAAAATCAGAATTAGTATCGTAGCTTTTAAGTTCTTGCAAAATTGCTATGGCTTGAGTCGGTAAAGGGACAACATGCTCACGGCGTTTCTTCATACGTTCTTCGGGGATATTCCAAACTGAGTTATCAAAATCAAACTCATCCCATTTTGCACCACGTAATTCACTAGGACGACAAAACAGCATAGCAAGCAACTGTAAGCCCATACGGACGTCCATAGTCGGATAATTATTGATAGCTCTTAAAAGGGCGGGCAATTCCTTTTCATCAACATGCGCCATATTGGCTTTTTTACCTTGCTCAAGGTATTTCTGAATACCCTCTAATGGGTTGTAATCAATACGACCTGTGACCTTTGCATAATCATAAACATCACGACACATTGCCCGCATACGATTTACTTGCTCATAAATGCCTTTTTCTTCTTGTATCCCTTTGAGTAAATCCATCCACTCTTTAGGTTTAATCGTGGTGTATAAGCGTTTACCCAAAACAGGGAATATATGTTTTTCCAATGCACCTTTATTTCTTGTCATGGTATCTGTTACCCATGACTTTAATTTAGTGTCTAACCATTCACGAGCCAACAATTCAAAAGTAGCATTATTTTGTTCTAAGTCTTGGCGTTTGCGCTCTTGTTTAGAAATGATAGGGTTTTCACCTCTAGATACATCATCTAAAAGTTCTTTGGCTTTCTTACGTGCTAACTGTCCGCTTATTTCAGGATAACCGCCTAGCCCTAACCATGACCATTTACCATCAGGCTTTTTATATCTGAGTTGCCATGACTTATTACCATCACTTTTTACTCGAATATATAAACCATTACCATCAAGCTCTCGATACTCTTTTGATTCAGCTTCTAGGTTAGCAAGTACCGTATCTGATAAAGGACGGCGTTTTATTTCAGTTCTTTTCATTAGCCTTGTATCCCTCGGATTCAATTTTTTCTCAAGGATACACGTTGGGATACATGAAGCGCAATACTATATGCTTTTATGTTTGGTTATATTTCGGCAAGAAAAAAGGCTTAAACCTTTAAGATTCAAGCCTTTTGTCTTTAAAACTTGGCATATTTTGCCATGTTTTGGAAGGTATTTGGTGGAGATGGCGGGAGTTGAACCCGCGTCCGCCAACACTACACTCGAGAATACTACATGCTTAGATATCGTCAATTATTTTAACGCTAAGTGACCCGACGAACAGGGTACAAAACGCGATCCTCTAAATTTAGTACAAAGCCCCGAGGCTTGACTTTATACGGACTTGTGTGCGTGCGCTTCGGTCGGGTTCACTGACCACAAGTATTCAGTGAAGCGGACAAACTGCCCTTAGGCAGCTAGAGCGTAAGATTCGTCGTTTGCGACTAAAATATGCAAATTTGATTTACGAGAGAAAATGCGCTCTCGGCATGCATCTATGAGCTTCATCATCGGCGTCGAAGCCAATAACATCCCCAGATAACAAGCTCATCATAACATAAATGTTGTAAATTAAGCAGATAATTCGCGACATTTATTCTAAATGATGTGCCTAGTCCTATAATTGCGTTAATATCAGTTTTTTTCAAGGGACAAATATAAAAAAGATGAGCTATTTACTCTCACTTGATCAAGGAACGACCTCTAGCCGTGCAATTATCTTTAATGAGCATGGAAAAGTATATGCGTCAGCACAACGTGAAATCCAAATCAAAACGCCTCAATCTGGGTGGGTTGAACAAGATGCGATGGAAATTTGGACCACGCAGATTGCAGTGGTTCAACAAGCAATTGCCTCAGCACGATTACTTGCCAAAGACATCAAAGCCCTTGGTTTAACCAATCAACGTGAAACCACTGTTGTTTGGGACAAAAGAAATGGAAAGCCACTTGCCCCAGCCATTGTTTGGCAAGATCGACGTGCAACAGATTGGTGTAATCAACTGAGCCAACACAATTTATCTGAAAAAATTCATTTAAAGACAGGACTAAGAATTGATCCTTATTTCAGTGCTGGAAAGCTGGTTTGGCTTTTAGACAATGTTGAGGGATTAAGACAATTGGCTGAGCAAAATCATGTTGCCTTTGGAACGATTGACAGTTGGCTCATCTGGAATCTAACACAAGGCTCGGAACATGTAATTGAAGCCAGTAATGCGTCTCGTACCATGTTGATGGATTTAAAAACTCAGCAATGGGACGAGGAACTCTTGGCATTATTCAATATTCCTAAAAGTATCCTGCCTCAAATTATTCAATCAGACTGCTATATTGCCAGTACAGCAACAGGCTTGTTGGGTGCCGAAATTCCAATTTGTGGTGTACTGGGCGATCAGCAATCTGCGTTATTTGGGCAATCCTGTTTTGAAACAGGTACGGCAAAAAATACCTATGGCACTGGCTGTTTTATGCTATTCAATACAGGACATGAGATCCAATATAGTCAAAACAAACTGCTCACGACCTTGGCATGGAACTGTCAAAACCAGTCTAGCTATGCATTGGAAGGCAGTGTATTTATGGCAGGCGCAATCGTGCAATGGTTAAGAGACGGTTTAGGCATTATCAAAAACAGTGCTGAAGTTGAACAGTTAGCGTGCCAAGTCAACACCACGGATGGTGTGGTACTTGTACCGGCATTTACAGGATTGGGTGCGCCGCATTGGGACAGTGATGCACGTGCATTACTCTGTGGCATGTCACGTGGCACCAATAAGTCACATATTGCCAGAGCAGCGTTGGAATCCATCGCATTTCAAGTTTCAGATGCATTAACCGCAATGCAGTCGGATATTTCACAGCCTTTAAAAGAACTGCGTGTGGATGGTGGAGCGAGTCAAAATGATATGCTGATGCAATTTCAAGCTGATATTTTAAATGTACCAGTATTGCGTCCAAAGCTTTTGGAATCGACTGCATGGGGTGCAGCAGCTATGGCAGGTCTCAAAAGCAATATATTTAATAATCTCAATGAAATTTCAGAATCTTGGCAGTTAGATCGAGCTTTTGAACCGAAAATGAGCAATGACCAACGTGAGTATCATTTAAGTTTATGGAATGATGCTTTACAAAGAGCAAAGTCGAATTAAATCACACGCCCTAAAAAAACTGGGCTATCGGTTTACCCAAAGTAAACTTTTGTCCAGTTTTTAAATTAAATTCGTTCGACGAAAAGCACACCATTTAAATGATCAATTTCATGCTGAACAATTCGAGCAGGAAAACCGTGGAAGCTCTGAATTACTTTCTCGCCCTTTAAACTAAAAAACTGCACGGTAATCTGTTCTGCACGAGACACTTGACCTCGTTCATCAGGTACGCTCAAGCACCCCTCTTCACCCAACACTGTTTGTGACGACTGCGATATAATCTCAGGATTTACCATCGTAATGGCTTCCATTTCGGGCGCATCTGGATAACGGGGATTTGGTCGTGAAGCCACAATAATCACTCGCTTAGAAACATAAACTTGCGGTGCTGCAATCCCCACACCATTTCGTTCCAACATCGTTGCCTCTAGTGCTTTGGCAAGCTCTTGCAACCATGCCGTTGAAAACTCAGTATCAGCGACTGGAGCTGCGATTAATTTTAAAACATCTTCGCCACGCTGAGCGATTGGTAAAATAATACTCATAGTCTCTTCTGATTTTTTAGCATACCTTGTGGTGGTTTAATTTTAGCATTCAGTCATGTAATCACAATTGCATTATTTCATACAAGCAATGCATCTGCTTCGCTAAACTTTCATTCATCATATATGAAGTTTTAGACTGGCTTTTAATTCATTTTTAATCTTACTCTTGTAAATAACAGTCACTCAATCATGAGATCATATCAATGAATAGTACCGCCTTATTTCTCGGTTTGATTTTTAGTTCGATTGGACTAGGTTATTTTATTTATGGAAAAAAACAAAAAATGACCATGCCATTTATCTGTGGCATCGCTTTAATGATTTTTCCCTATTTCTTTGAGAATAATCTGCTGATCAGTGCGATGGGAATCCTTCTTTGTCTTATTCCATGGTTTTTTCGTATATAACAGCTTATTACTCTTTTGAGTTTTCATACGGGTTTATGGTTGATTCCGAACTGTGTAGTTAACATGATGATATGCATAAATTATAGAGTCAGCTTTATGAATAACCTCCAACAGCTAAATACTCGAGGATTCATCTTGATACATCCTCATTTAACCTAAAGCATACATGCTAAATAACCCATAACAATTTGTTCTCACGATCAAAATAAAGATTGATTATTCAAGGAAAAAATTGTTTTTTAAAATTATAAACCTTTAGTTATGACTATTTTTTAGATATTACAACATGGATGAAAAAATAAATCTTGATCCGGAAGACAAACGTACCCTTGCTCTCTCTTCTTTAGGAGGTGCACTCGAATTTTATGATTTTGTGATTTATGTATTCTACGCAAAAATCATTGCTGAACTGTTTTTTCCTGACTCACTGAGTCCTTTTTGGGCCATGCTCAACACTTATGGAATTTTTGCAGCTGGATATTTCTTCCGTCCTTTGGGCGGTATAATCATGGCACATTTTGGTGATCTAGTAGGTCGTAAGCGTCTATTTAGTCTCTCTATTCTATTGATGGCACTTCCGACCTTAGTCATTGGTCTTATGCCAACCTATGCTGAAATAGGTCTCGCTGCACCATTATTATTACTGCTTATGCGCGTGGTACAAGGTATTGCCATTGGTGGAGAAATTCCAGCAGCGTGGACTTTTGTTTCAGAACACGTTTCTGAAAAGAAAATTGGCTTTGCCAACGGTCTACTGACAGCAGGCTTATCTTTAGGCATTTTACTGGGATCACTGACGTCTTTATTGATTTCCATCAAGTTTAGTGAAACAGAAATCCATGGTTGGGCTTGGCGTATTCCCTTTATTTTGGGTGGAATATTTGGATTAGTTGCCTTATATCTGAGAAGCTATCTCAAAGAAACACCTGTGTTTAAAGCAATGCAGGTACGTAAACAGCTCTCCAAAGACCTCCCAGTCAAACAGGTCTTAAGCTTTCATAAGTCAGCAGTTTTGATTGGAATGCTCTTTACTTGGTTTTTAACCGGGTGTGTCGTGGTGGTGATTTTAGCAATGCCTAATTTACTTACAGCGACATTTGCTTTTCAACGTGCAGATGCATTTCAAATGCAAAGTGCTGCAATCTTAATGCAGATGATAGGGTGTGTCATTGCAGGATCGCTGGCTGATCGCTTTGGTGCAGGCCATATTATGTTCTGGGGTTCACTCTGCGTCGCTGTTATTTCAGGTATTTTTTATAATAGTTTAGGGTATGGCACACCATCTACTATTTTTAGTCTCTATCTGTTACTAGGTTTCTTTTCAGGTACGGTAGGTATAGTGTCTTATAGCATGGTTAAAATGTTTCCTGCTCAAATCCGTTTTTCAGGAATTTCTTTTTCCTATAATGTTGCTTATGCCATCGCCGGTGGATTGACTCTCCCATTGGTACAATGGCTCAGTTTATATAGCAATATTGGCGCAATGTACTATATCTTGGTCCTGTGTTGCATCACCCTGATGACAAGTTTAATCTACCGGAAAAAATTTGAAAAACATTAAATCACTTGCTTGGATTCAATTGAAGGGATAATTTTAATTTCGAGAAAATGACGGACTTGATTGCGTCCATTCTTTTTTGCTAAATATAATGCCTGATCTGCCTGACGGATAATTTCTTCTTTGGTAATGACAAAAGGATTGATTGAGGCAGCAACACCAAAACTTGCAGTAATGCTGATTTTGCGATGTGTATCCAATAAAATGACTTGTTTCTCAATTGCTTTACGGCATCGCTCTGCGATATCAATGGCCTTAACAAGCTGACCTCCTCTGGTCAGAATGATAAACTCCTCACCGCCAAACCGTCCAACAATATCTTCTTCATGAATATTTTCAGTCAAAATACCGGCAACTTGCTGTAAAACGATATCGCCAATGTCATGCCCATATTTATCATTAATATCTTTAAAATAATCAAGGTCTAACAACACAATCGCAAAAGAGCTCCGTTGCTGTTTAAGCATTTCAATATTCTCACTGATTTTACGGCGGTTAAAAATACCGGTCAGAGGATCAATAATACTCACATGCTCGATCATTTTCTCCCGTTTGCGCCACTGGGTGAGAAGAATTTCAAATAAAACCAAACTTGCGAAAAAAATAGGAATATAAAAATACAGCATCGAATAAACCCAAAACTCATTCTTATACAGGGGTGTAGTCAATAATTTTTCACTGAAAATCGGAGCATAGGCAATTTTACCTGTCAGGGTTAGTGCAATACTGATAAGAATAAAAATGCTAATAGGAACAACAGTGAAATACACCACCTGCCGTTCAAACAATACCAAGCCAACGGTAATGAGACTGACAAAACCTGCAATTGATGCTGGACTGAATATACCTATACAATAAGCGCCATAAATAAAAACAGCGCCAAAATATGCAATTGTTATATAAGGAATAAGTTTTTCAAAAATAGAAATTTTTTTTAAAGATCGAATCAGAAAAATAAGCACAAAAAAACCAATTGTAGCAAGTGTCAACATTCGAAAATAGGTTGGGTAAAAAGCTTGGTTGATCCAAGGCTGTAGATCTGTGCTCGCTTGGCTGACATACCACCATATGACCCACAAAAAAACATCTATAGCACCAAGTAATAGGACCAAACTACACTTTTTATAATTACTCCAATTCATGATCATGTTGTCATTGACAAAAACTTCAGCGGAGGAATGTATGACCTCTCTATTTTTTTGCTTCATATTACCATTCACCCATCAAAAATAGTGAATTACTCTCTATTTTTATTTTTCATTTCGATGATTAAAATATAGCACTAAGAAAACTCAAAGTAAGTCAATTTTTTAAATAATTCCATTTGTTAATTTTATTTATTTTATAAATAAAATTAACAAATGAAACACGCTTATTTCTGTGGACTTAACACAATATTTAT
>NZ_JADAIN010000004.1:0-410 GCF_015676285.1 Acinetobacter sp. Res13-Abat-PEC15-P4-01
AACTACCGTTTAGGTGAAAATAATGGTGTGAGTTGGTGGATCCAACCACAAGGACAATTCATTTACCAAGACGTACAGTTAGATAAGTTTACTGATTTAACAGGGACAAAAGTTGAAAGCAGTGGACCGAATCTACAAACACGTTTAGGTGCAAAAGCTTATATGGTAGTACCAACGGATAAAGCTGGAGCAAACTATCGTCCATATGCTGCATTGAATTGGATTCATAACACAGAAGATTATGGTTTGACGTTGGATGGAAATAAGCAACAGATTGGAGGTAATGAAAATATAGGTGAAGTGAAGCTGGGTGTTGAAGGACAATTTAGCAAAGCAAGCCATGCCTCATTCAATGTTTCATACCAAATGGGTAATGATGACTATCGTGATGTACAAGGAAACTTAAGTTG